>NZ_JAJNOS010000005.1:0-186440 GCF_021044725.1 Clostridium sp. NSJ-145 | reverse complement strand
TATCTGACTTTATATTTGAAAGAGTTGCCATAAATCTTACCTCCGATAGTGTTATTATCTATATTATAACACTATTTAAGACTTATATGCACATATCAACATTATTGTCTAACAGAGCCTAATATTAATATTAACATTTGACTGCGTTACAGCATTTTTTAATTGATTGTAATCAAATACATCAATATCAGTTTTAACTGTTGTTTTCTCTACAGATTGTGCAGTATCTACACTTTCTTTTTTTCTGCCAGTTCATACTCAAAATTAGTTTCTGTTTTATCAGTTCCTAGTTGAGTTTCATTTTCATTATTTTCTAATAACTCTTCTACAGACTCTATTACTTCTGTATTATCACTTACCTCTAGGAATTCATTCTTTATGGTATCAGCATAAGCTAAGTTATTTGAAACCATTGCAGTTATTAGTGTTCCTGCTATCACTTTTTTCATTATTTTACGTCCCCCCAATCTTAGCTTGCATAACTTCTTACACTTTCGCTAAAATTTATTGCTACATAATAAAAAACGCTTTTTAATTTACATATAAAAACATTATCATAAAATTATAATAACATCTCTACATATCTAAAATTAAAGAGCATACAACTGCACCTATATCACTAATTTTTTTTGCAGCTATCGTAGCTAAAAAATATAATATAGGCATTTACCATATAAATTTTTCTCTCATTAAATTTCTCATTATTTCCTCTTACCAAAACACTCTATCTTTTTCAAAACCTCCTATGTATTTATATTTTTTACCCGTTTCAAAAAATTGTGTTTATATTATATACTACACCATATAATTAGACAACCTTTAATTAAATATAAAATTACTTTTCATATAAACTACAGAAGTGATAGAGCCTATCCTTTGGTAAGTCCTACCACCTCTTATAACATCATCTTATTACTATTCATAAAAATTGTTACAACTCTTATAAATATATTTTTATATATTATATCTTATTATATCGGCTGTTCCATTACCTTCAATTTTAATGGTCTTATCCATTCCATCATTGTATATTCTAGTTGAAAATACTTCTTCTCCACCATTTAGGAATATTTCTAAAGAAGATTCATCTGAAAATACCCTTAGTGATTTTACTGACTCTATTTCAACGGCTCTCATATCTCTTCCGTATCCTGATTTTCCAAGCTCTAATTTAAATACCTTATCTTTAAATGAAAGTCTACAATCTTCTCTTAATTCTACAATAAAATCATTTGAATCATTAAACTCTATATTTAGTTCAAATGTATTCGATTCGAATATATCTTTATCTATTCTATCTTTTAATACAACATTTTTTATTTCTAGCTTGTCTTTTCTTAAAGTCTCTAGCTCCTTAACTGGAATCTGATATATTTTTTCATCTTTCAAAACTAATTCTCTTGGAATGCTTAGTTGGTGTTGCCAGAAGTTATCTATTGTAGGGTTCTTATGCTCTACTGCATCTGGAACTCCCATCCATCCTATAAATAATCTTCTACCTTTGCTATCTTCAAAACTTTGAGGTGCATAGAAATCAAACCCTCTATCTATTTCATCAAATTTTCCATGCTCTAAAACTTTTTTATTATCAGTAAAATGTCCTATAGTATATCCTGTTTGATAAACATTGTTATATTTATATCCCTCTGCTTCTACACCTTGTGGAGAGAACATAAATACTTCTTTATTATTTAATTTAAATATATCTGGACATTCCCACATATATCCCATTTTTTCTTCTTCCCCTGCTGGAATTGAATGAAGCTCCCAATTATAAAGATCTTTTGATTTATATAATAATATACATCCCTTATCATCTCTTGTTCTCGCTCCTAAAACCATGTAATAAATTCCGTCTTCTTCCCAAACTTTAGGGTCTCTAACATGGCATGACATATTACTAGGATAATCTTCATTTCTAAGTACTATAGTCTTTTCTGAAAAATTAACACAATCTTTACTAGTTACAAGAATAACATTATGCCCTCTTCCTGTATAAATATAATCATGTTCTCCTGGTTCCTTTGAATTTCCTGTGTAGAAGAAGTATACAGTACCATCTTTAACAAACGCAGAACCTGAATATACTCCGTCCTTATCTTCATATATGTCTGGGAAAATAGCTACTTCTTTTTCTTCCCAGTTAACTAAATCTTTAGAAGCATAATGCCCCCAAAACTTTTGTCCCCCCATTGGTGTAAGTGGTGAATATTGATAGAAGCAATGATACTCCCCATTAAATTCACATAATCCATTTGGGTCATTTATCCATCCAATTGGAGCCATTATATGATACTTATTTCTCCATTTATCATTTTTAACTATATCTAAATATTTTTCTTTACACTCTTTAATTTCATTTAAAAACTTTTCTTTAAGCATTATTATCTCCCCTGTATCATCGCTAAAACTTCTTCCTTAGTTGGTAATGCACCTATAGCACCTCTTTTACATACGGTTAATGCAGCTGTAGCATTCGAGAATGTTAATATAGCTTTAATTTTTTCTTCATCTAGGTTTACTAGTTCTTCTAATGAATATTCTTCATCTGCAACTTGGTATAAGAATGAACCTATAAATGAATCTCCTGCACCTGTAGTATCTTGAGCAACTACTTTAAATGAAGGTGAAAATACAGTAGTATTCCCAGTAATAAACTCTGCTCCATTAGTACCCTTTGTATAAATTATTACTTTAACATCACCTTGTAATAGGAATTCTAATGCTTTCTTTTCATCCTTAATTCCAGTTATAAATTCTAATTCCTCATCACTTATCTTTACTATATTTGCATATGGAAGGAATTCTAATATTGCTTCTCTGCATAACTCTGGCGTTTCCCATAATGGTAATCTAACATTAGGATCAAAACTTATTATACATTTGTTCTTCTTTGCAAATTCAATCGCCTTTCTATGAGCTTCCTTTATTGGAGCATTAATTAAACTTACTGAACAAAAATGAAGTATTCCTCCATCTTTAAATGTCTCTTCATCTATTTCATCTTTATTTAATAACATATCTGCACTAGGGTTCCTATAAAATGAAAAATCTCTTTCTCCATCTTCTTTTAATGATACAAATGCTAATGCTGTATTTGCTTCTTTAGTTCTTAAAATCCTTGAAGTATCTACTCCTAAAGGCTTAATTTCTTCTAATATGTGATCTCCAAAACCATCTACTCCAAGCTTAGTTAACATAACAGAGCTTCCACCTAGTTTTGATACTGCTGCTGCAACATTAAGAGGAGCTCCCCCTGCTACTCTTAAAAAGTTAGACACATCCTTTAATGCAACACCTTTTTCATGTGGTATAAAATCTATTAATGCTTCACCTATTGAAATTACTTTTTTCATTTTCTCTCCTCCTATACAAGTATGGGAACGTTCCCCTATATTCATAAAAAAATATATCAATAAACATATTTACATTTACTTCTATAAAATAATTATATACTTTTCTATACACTTAGTCTATATTTTTTAATTAATCATCCAACTCTTCTCACTATACATTTTTAATATAAACTATTAACCTATCATCAAATATCTTTCTTAATTTATACCTCTTTTCTTACCTCTTATTACCATTAATTATATATAAAAATATATTTACTATTAATTTATATGCATCTAAAAATAATCTACTATTATTAAAAGAGAGCTTATCTCTTTTAATAAGCTCTCTTTATAGTATAAAAATATTATTAACTAAATAAAATCATCTTTAGTTCGTTAGCATATATATAGTAGTTGCTTCATATTTTCCATCTAAGCTTTGGTATATTAAAGATACACTATTTACTCCACTATATAAAAGACCTTTATCTATAGAAATTTTATTGTCCTCTATCACTGATATTGCATCAATTGTCTTTGATCCTTCTACATTTGCAATCAAAACTTTCTTAGGCATCATTTTTTCACCAGTTATATCTATAACTTCCTCATCTATTGTCACCTTTCCATCAGTAACATATGCCATACCTACAGCTATATATTGTTCTATAACACTAATATCTGTTAGTTTTCTCAAACTACTTAATTGTGATAAATCTTGTATTTCATTATAATTTAAATTTAATGTTTCTAAATTTTTAGCATATTGTAAGCCTTCTAAACTGCTAATCATTAACCCTTCACCATTTAATGAAGTTAATCTGTACATATCACCTATAGTTATTGTATTTGATGTTAATTCTAAAGTTTCTTTAATAGCATCTCTTAAAATTCTATCTGGTACATTAATTACTTCATTTAAATCAACATTCATTTCTAAATTATCTATTGCAGAATATATTTCTTTTACCATAGAGTCTACTGCTTCTTGTTTTATAGATTTATCAACTAACATAGTATTTGCTCTTTCTAGAACTTTTTCAAGAACAGCTACAGTTTCTTCTGTATAAAGTTCCTTATCTATTAAAGCCACCTCATTAATTGCAGCTTGTAAGTCTGATAGCTTTACTAAAGCTTCATATACTTCATTCAATTTTGAATATAAATAGTCTATTTCCACTTGATTATATCCATCTGCTAAACTTATTTTTACCTCTTCTAATAAAACTTGAAGATTTGTAAAACTTTCTCCTGAATAAGCATTTATATCTAATTCATTTATTATTTCTAATAAAGCATCTAACTCTGCTCTATTAACTTCAACAGCTTCATTGTTTGCATAATGCAACTTTGCATCTCCCCATGTAGCATGGTCTGAACCATTTCCATTTCCGCCATCAGTTACAACAAGCTTTAACTCTTTAGCTCCATTTATATCTACTTCAACAAACTTTTGTATATCTTTAGAATTCATTAATCCTGAATCAAACTTCTTTTCTCCATCTACATAAACTTCAAAGCTTACTGAACCAACCGTATTATACATTTGTCTGTCTACTCCAACATATGAAGTGAAATAATCGTAATTCTTATCAGTTAAGTCATAAATTATTTTAGATGTTGAGTGAGCACCTATCCCTCTTTCATAAGCTACTTCTTTACCATTCTCATCTGTTAATCTCAATGTTCTTCCACTTATTGAAATATCCTTTTTAGGAGCAGTATAGCTATTTGAAGTTGACTTCCACTCATAATCTGTTAGATAAGAATAATCATTCATATCTACAACTGCAATTGTTCTTGTAGCTTCTACAGTATTTCCATCACTATCAGTTACTTTATAAGTTATAGGATATTTACCTGCTTTATTAAAGTTAACATTTCCACTAACTTCAATACTTGAAGTTAAATCACCATCTTCAATATCAGTTGCAGAGTATTCTTCATCTAATTCTATAACTTGTCCTAATTTAGTTGATACTGATTTTGGTATATTTAATACTGGGAAGCTAGCCCTTATAAGTTCTTCAGCTTTATTTAAATCTTCTTGGAATAAACTTGATGCTGGATGGTTTGAAACTTCATTTCTTAAAGCTTCTAACTTTTCTAATGTGTTATAGTTTTCCGTTACAATAGTTTTACTTTCATCTACAAATAATTCATTAGCTATTTTATCTGCTAATTCATCAGTTTTATAGAATGACATCTCTCCAATACTTGCCCATGAATCATAAGCTTCAACAAACTTAAATTTAACTCTTCTAACTTCTGTTTTAGCTATATCTATTTCAATAACATCATTTCTGCTACCAGTATATGAACCTATACCAGCTAAAACAAAGTCATTTCCTTCTGCTTCTGTTGAAACATAAATTTCAAATTTTGTAGCGAAGCCTTTTCCACCACTTCTTGCTTTATAAGCAATTTTATCAATTTCAGCAAGTTCACCTAAATCAAATATAACTTCATTTTTAAATGTAGAACTATTTGGCTTACCAGTTTCCCAATGGGTATTAACGTTATTATCTATAGCATAACTAATTCCACTACTTCCATAGTTCCCACCATTATTAGATACTGAAACTACTGGTATTTTAAACTTTTCATTATATGCTTCTAAATTATTGAATTGTCCATACTTAGATTTTACAACTTCAAACTCCTCATACACTGTTACATATGAAGTTTTTTCAACTAAGTTATTATCACTATCAGTAACTCTATAAGTAACTTCAAATCTTCCAACTTTATTTTCTTCAAAGTTGTTTGAAATTATTTCTATACTTGCAGTTAAATCTCCATCCTCAACATCAGTTGCATTTATACCTGCATTAAAATCTACTGATTCACCTAATTTATAGGTCTTATCTATAACATTTAAAGAAGGTTTAGCGTTATTAGTAGTTAACTTTGGATTAGCTATTACTGCATGGTCAGAAGTATTACCATTTCCTCCATCATTAACTTCTATAACTAACTCTTGAATACCCTTAATTGGAACATTTATAGCAATCATATTATCTGCATGTTTTATTACATCTGTACTAGCTAGAACTTCACCATCACCAATAACCTTAAATACTACACTTGAGTTGCTTTGAGATGCTATACTCATATCAATTCCAACTAATGCTTCAAAGTTATCATAATCTACATTTGATAAATCATAAGTTATCTTACCATTTGCATGTATTCCAAACCCTTTATCAAAAGTTTTTATTTCTCCATTTACTCTTCCCTTTATGTTAGAATTTCTTCTTGGAGTTCCATACTGAGTTGTAATGCTTGTCCAAGCTGTATCTGATAGATAATCATAATCACTTACAACTTCAACATTTACTGTCTTTGTGACAACTACGCCATTATCATCAATAGTATATTCTAATTGATAAATTCCTTTTTTATTTACATTTACTTCCCCATTTATAACTATATTTGAAGTTATATCTTCTCCATTGTAATTTAATGCTTTAACTAAATTTATTGGCTCAAATTCTTCTCTAAGTTTTATACTTATTGATTCTTGTTGTACACTTAAACTTGGAGTTAAAGAGTTTACTACTACTTCCTTCCCAGTATTTAATTTCTTATCGTAAGGTATAACAGTATAATTTGCAGATTCTCCTATATTTAATTCTGTATCCACGAAACTATTAGTTGAAGTAAATCCTATTAACTCACCATCTTTAAATATTTCGTAACCTAACACATCATTTTTTGAATTTTCATTAACATTAAATGATAATTTTACATTTCCATTTTCATTAAGAACATTAACATTTAATTCTGGATTACCATTAAATCCTTCACCTTCATACTCTATATAATCATAATTAGCATACCAAGTTTTTATATCTGGCTTTGGATATTTACTTAATAATTCTTTTGTCTCATCAGAAACCCAGAATCCATGTCTTTCGAAATGCTCACTTAAATCTAATTCTAAAGCTATACTAGAGTATTTTGCTAGCTGATTTAATTTATCATTTGCTGCATTTTCAGAATCTAAAATTACGTTATTTTCTCTATATTGAGCATTTACTTTTCCCCAATATCCTGGATATATCATTTCTAATTGCCAGAATACTGCTAAGTTTTCAAAATATCCACCTGCGTAATAGCTGTTATTATCCGTTGCTATAACATTCTTGAAAACATGACTTTCAAAAGGTATTCTTTTATTTGGTTTATTATAATAGTAAGATGAATTTTGAGGTATCATATTATTTGTAACTTCACCTATAGTTCTTACCCCTATATCAAGTTTATGGCCCATTTCATGGTCAACACCCCATCCACCTACACTAGTTAACATAGATACCATTACGTCACCTTGAACACCTATATGACCTCCAGCTGCATACATATATCCAAATGGTTGCGCTAATCTTATATTCTCCCTAGTATACTTAATATCATTATTTATACTACTTCCGTCCATTCCCAAATATTCAAATATCATATCCATATGATCATCATACATATTTACAGTATTCATTGGACCAAATTCTTGATTTATATAAGCTTCATATGCCCCTGTTGCAGTTCCTGTAAATACAAGATGGTCTGAAACTATTTCTGCAACATCTATCATTTTTCTATCCATAACATTTGGATTTTCTGCTTTGTCTGCATCAAGTCTTGCTTTATAATCTTTTAAAAGCTCTAAGAATTCTTGCTCATCAGTGTTTTTATCCATCATAGGAAATTGTTCACAACCTGATGCAAATCTTATAACAGGTGCTTTACTTTGTTGTTCTTCTGTATATGGATTAACTATATATACAGCTCCTCCTGGAGTTACATCATGTCTATACCATCCATCATTTTGACTAACAGCTGGTACAGTTATCACATTTTTACCTACATGTAAACTTACAGTTCTTCCCCAGCTAGCAAAACTTCCTTCCTGTTGTGAAAACATCAATTGTGGTAATGGTTGCCCTACTTCTGCATCAACATATACTGTTATTGTTTCTCCTGCCATAGCAACTATCCCAGTAGGTTGATTATTATTACCAAACCCAAACTTTAGATTATTATTTGCATGTGCATTTCTATCTCCATACTGTTCTGCAACAACAGTTTTAATAGTTTGCAACTCACCATTTATACATTCTTTGGCCATTTGTATATCTTTTAAATACACAGCAGATAATGGATGGTTACTAACCTCATTTTCAAATTCTATTAACTTTTCTATAGTATTAAACTCATCTGAAACAGTATCCATTAATCCATTTGTAAATAATGTTTTCATTTTTTTAGATACTAAATCTTCTTTATATAATCTTATATCTGAAATTGATGCCCAACCTTCATGAGCTTTATCAAATACAAACTTTACTCTTTTAGCCTTAGTAGCCTCAAATTGTATTTCTAACATATCAGTAGTTACTGTATAACTACCTTCTGTTACTTTTTGAAAGTTATCCCCTGAAGCAACTGGTGATATATATATACTAAACTGCTCCGCAAATCCTTTACCACCAACTCTTGATTTATAAGTTAATCTACTTATCATCTCTGCTTCTTCTAATGTTAATATAACTTCATTTTTAAAAGAATTACTATTTGGATTTCCAGTTTCCCAATGAGTATTTGTATCTTCATCTATTGCATACTTTATTGCAGAACTAGAATATTGTCCTCCATTGTTACTTATTCTCAAATTTTGAACTCTAAATACATCATCATATTCATTTATATAATCTGTATAAAAAGGTTCAAATTTAGATACATTAGCCGTTCCACTTTGAATTTTTCCAAATTCAACTAACTCTTTAGCTAGGTTTAACTTTTCAGTATATTCCGCTTCAAATGGATGCCCTTCAGCTTCTTCTATTAAACTATCAATAGCAGCAATTGTTCCAAATTCAGGATTAACTTCATTCATATTTTCATCTACAAACAATATGTCTATTTTTTGATCCAACTCATCTGGCATATATAAACCAAATTCAGAAGCTAAAGCCCAATTTTCATATCCCTTTTTATATACAAATTTTATTCTTCTTACTTCTGTTTCTTTAAACTTTATCTGTAATGTATCTTTAGTTGTAATACTAGTAGCTCCTTCTGATATTTTTTCAAAAGTATCTCCTTCTGATGTTCTAGATCCATATATCTCAAATTCCTGTGCAAAACCTCTAGAAACTAGGCTTGTATACATTATTCTGTCTATTGTTGTTAACTCATCTAAAGTTATTACTACTTCATTTGTATGGCTAGATGAATTTTGTTTTCCAGAATGCCAATTTGTATTTACATCTCCATCCATAGCTCTTGCTATGACATTAGAAGCATAATGCCCACCATTAGTTGTTATACTTGTAATTTTTTCTAAAGGCACTTTAAATAATTCATCATAATTATCTAATCTTTCATCATTAAATGATTTAAAATTAGCCACCTTAGCCTCTGTAAATTCCAACTTCTTTCCTTCTAATATTATTCTAGCATTATTAATATCCTCTGCTATTTCATTATATAATGGATGTGTACTTGCCTCTACATCAAAAGCTTCTAGTTTTTCTACTGTATTAAACTCTTCACTTAACTCATTCTTTGACTCATTAGTGAATATATTATTCATTTTATCTATTATATTATCTTCTTTATAAAACATAAATTCTGATGCACTTGCCCAACTATTTGCAGCTTTCTTAAATACAAATTTTACTCTTTTAAATTCTGTTGCCTCAAACTTTATTTGTACAATATCACTACTAGAGCCCGAATATTCACCACTTGCAACTAACTCGAAATCATCTGCATTTTCTGTACGTGATGAATAAATTTCTACCTCTTGAGCAAAACCTTTTCCTCCAGCATCTCTTCTTGCTGCATAAACAATCCTATTTAAAGTTTCAACTTCCTCAAATGTTATCACTACTTCATTTGTAAAAGTTGAACTATTAGGCTTTCCTGTTTCCCAATGTGTTTGAAAGTTTCCATCTATTGCTTTATCAATAGTACTTCCCGAATATTTCCCCCCATTATTACTTATAGATTTGATGTTAGAGTTATCCATTTTAAATACTTCATTATAGCTTTCTAAGTATTGGCTACTTTGTAAGCTGAACTTTGTTATGGTAGCTTGTCCCCCTAATGTTTTTTCATCTTGTGCAACTTCTATCCTTGCATTATTTAGCGTGTCTGCTAAAACATTAATAGGAGTAGAAATCATATTTGTTATCGTTGCTGCCAAGATAATCGTAGATAACTTTCTTTTTAACATTTGCATTTCCCCCTTGAAATAATTTTTATTCCCAGAGGAGTACATTAAAAAAAGCTACTCCAAAAGAGTAGCTTAATAATCATAAGTAATAATATTTATATAGTAGCCTTTATATTGATTCTTTATAAGTAAAAATACTCACTAAAAAATAAATATTAGTTCAAAATATATAAATTTACTAACCTTATAAAACAAAAAGTATAATGTACCCTTTGGCAACTGGCTGACATAGTTAAAATAACCTTAGTCCCTATAGCTTTGCGTCTCTAGATTTCCCTAGATTTGCCTATTTAATTTTCACATGTAAATAATACCATATTTTTCTACGGTAAATCAATATATTTATTTTATACTATTTTTTATTATTTAATAGTAACTTCTTGTATTCATTTTACTTTTTTTACATTGTTATCAATAGCCTCATAATTTATTATATTACATATCTTATTACATGTATCTAAACGTAAAGTAAAAAAGCTACTCCAAAAGAGTAGCTTAGTAAGTCAAAATTATAATATTTCTTATAATAATACATTAATAAGGGAAAAATGGATATGGGTACGGATATGGATATACTGGATAAATAAACGGATACCTCAATAAATCCAATCTGTTTATTCTATTGATTGGAAATTTTCTTCTTCTAAATCTTCTATATCTATTAGGGCCTTTATATCCCATAGGTTGTTGACGACTCATATTATCTCCATCATCAATTACTACATCTTCTCCAACTAACACTATGATTTCATCACTATCATCATCCACACCTTCAATAATTCCATCACAAGTACTTCCATCACTCATTATTAAGACAGCATGATAAGATAAATATGTTTTACATTCCTCTTTTATTGAGCTTAACTCCCTATAACATCCAACTACTTCCAAAGACATATAATTAACACCTCCTTTAGTTAATATGGTATTCTTATATGTCTATATTTGTTCTATATTATTTAATTATAATTAATATTCAGGTTAAAATTTATTATATTTCTTATCAAAACAATAATTACTAGCTATATATTATTCATTTTAATTTGCTAAACGTATAGCCTAATATATTAATACAAAAAGAAGAAATTGTCCTAAGACAATTTCTTCTCTTCATAACATTTAATTATTAATTTCTAATTAATAATTATTGATTTACTAAGCTTCTTCTTTAATTCCCATAAACATAGTAGCTACAAATGCAACACCTACTGCAATAACTAATCCTATTATATAGTGAAGCGTTGATCCTGAAGCTGTTATTGCCATACCCGGTATACCTGTAACACCAACTGCAGTCATTCCAACTTTCATTGCTACAACATAAGCTCCACCAATTGCACCACCTATTGCTGCCCCTATAAACGGAGTCTTGTATCTTAAGTTAACCCCAAAGATAGCAGCTTCAGTTATACCAAATAATGTACTTATAGCTGATGGTAATGCAATAGCCTTCATCTTTTTATTCTTTGTTAATAAGAATGCTGCGAAACACGCTCCCCCTTGAGCAACGTTTGCCATTGACCAAATTGGTAGTAATGTATTAACTCCTGTTTCAGCTAAAACACTAAGCTCTACAGCGTGGAAACTATGGTGGATTCCAGTAATAACTATTGATGAATAAGCTCCTCCGAATAAAAGCCCTGCAATTATTCCTAACTTATCTATTGCAAATGTTAAGAACGTACTAATTCCCGCACCGATAAAGTTAGCTGCTGGCCCTATAACTGCTAATGCTAAGAATCCTGTAACTAAAACAGTTATTAATGGAGTTAATAATATATCAAGTAATTCTGGAACAATTTTTCTAGTTCCTTTTTCTATATAAGACATTACAAAAATAACTATTAATATAGGTAATACTGTTCCTTGATATCCAAGTAAAGGCATATCAATTAAGCCTAAAACTTTAATAGTTTCATAACCAGTACCTTGAGTCCATGCATTTTGAAGTGCAGGGTGAATCATTATTCCACCAACTGTTGCTGCTAAGTATGGATTACATCCAAATACCTTTGCTGCACTAATTGCAACTAATATAGGTAAGAAGTTAAATGCTGCTGAACTAAACCAATCAAGCATCATCCACCACCAAGTATTAGAATATTGTTCTAATCCAAACTTACCTGCAAGCCCTAATAATCCCATTAAAAGTCCTGCTGCAACTATAGCTGGTATAATTGGAACAAATATATCTGATAATACTTTTGCTAATCTTTGTAATGGATTTAGCTTCTTAGCACCTTCTGCCTTTACGTCAGCTGTGCTCATCTCTTTAATTCCTGTAATATTTGCAAACTCAGCATAAACTTTATTTACTATGCCTTGCCCTATTATTACTTGGAATTGTCCTCCATTCATAAAAGCACCTTTTACTAAGTCTAAATTCTCGATTTCCTCTTTGTTAATTAAGCTCTCATCTTTTACAACTAATCTTAATCTTGTTGCGCAGTGTGCTGCACTAGCAACGTTTTCATTACCACCAATAAACTGTAATATTTTATTGGCACAATCAAAATACTTATTTGATCCCATCTTTACTTCCTCCTTGTAATTTAAAAGCTATGAAACACACTATTCATATATATCCGTATGTGTATACTTACAGTGTAATTTCATTTATTTAAAATCCCATACTCTACTTTAAAAAGTCTTTTTAATATTTTCCCCGCTTAGCTTCTTCATATTCCACTACACCAGGGAACGTTCCCACATTTTGCATAAGAAAATACTATCTTAAATATACTTAATATGTTTTTTTGATAATATTTATATTCCTCATTTAAAGGGAACGTTCCCATGCATAAGAAAATAATAACCTTTTCATAAGGTTATTATATACTGTCTCTTTCTATAAGTCCATAGTTAAGTTTAATATTTTTATACAAGTTTTTTGAGGAGTTTATTCCATTTCCTAGAATTTCGCACATTATTTCAGCACTTTTTCTTCCTGAAGTTTTATAATGAAAGTGAATTGTCGTTAATTTAGGCGTTATTACTTTTGATATTCTAGAGTCTCCCATTCCCATTACCACAACATCTTCAGGTACTCTATAATTATTTTCTCTTAAATACTCTATTACCCCAACTGCAATATTATCAGTAACTGCTAAAATTGCAGTAACATCTTTATCATTTTCCATTATTTCTTTAGCAAGATTATATCCACTTTCAGTTGAAAACTCTCCAATCTTTATATAATTTTCGTTTACCTTTATTCCTGACTCTATAATTCCATCAATATATCCTTTTGTTCTATAATGTCCAACTGATATATCTTCTTTATATACTCCAACAAAGCCTATATTTTTATGACCTTTATCTATAATATACTTTACACTATCTTTTGCAGCATTATAATCATCATGGTAAACTGATGGATAACCATTAATTTCTTGACCTACTACTACAATCGGAACTTGAACATCATTCATTACCTTAATATGAGCATCTGTCACCTTCGTTGCTATAAATATAATTCCATCGACATTATTATTTTTAAATATGTTTAGATATTCAATTTCTTTTTCTATAGATAAATTTGTGTTAGCAATAAGAACATCATATCCTTTAGGAGAAAATATATCTGTCATTCCTTCAACAACTCTTGCTATTGTTTCAGAACTAATTTTAGGAACTATAACTCCTATTAAATTTGTCTTCTTAGTTCTCATGCTCTTAGCATGTCTCTGTGGTTGAAACCCAGTTTCATCAAGTACTTTCTGTATCTTGCTTCTAGATTCTTCACTAACATATCCACTATTAAGATATCTAGATACTGTTGATTTTGAAACCCCAGCCAACTTAGCAATATCAATTATATTTAAAGCCATTTTCTTTTCTCCTTTTTCCTTACACAGTAACATTTCTTCTTTTACGAAGCAGACTTTTCCCTTTTAGCGAAATCTAAACCTTTCACCTTGAATTAGTCAACTTTTCAGTTTTTCATAGTAAACTAATTTCTGTCTGCTGGATATACAAGACCAATCTGTCTTCTTGCCTCATCCATTATTTCCATTACATTTTTAGAGAATTCTAAAGAATTAATCTTTGATTCTTTTTCTCCACTTTGTATTATATTAATAAATTCTTCAATTTCATAGCACATATTATGTTCTTCTTGATATTGAGTTAAATCTTCAACATTCCCATCTCTATATATAATCTTAACAGAGCCCATTGTATTTATTCTATCTATTATCATAGTCCCCTCTTCCCCCTGGATTTCTGTAGGAAGATGTGAATTAGATATTTTAGAATATATTACTGAAGCCTCCTTATCATCATACTTAAATATTATTGTTCCCTCTCCATCTGCTCCTGATTCAAGCATATAACTACTTGCCTTTATTTCATTTGGTCTTCCAAAAAGAGCTACCATAGGCGCTATAGTATATACCCCAATATCCATTAACGCTCCATTTGATAATTCTGGATTAAATGCATTTAATACTATTCCTTCTTTATACTTATCGTATCTTGATGAGTATTGACAAAAGCTTGCGAAGTATCTTCTTACTTTACCTATCTTGTGAATATTCTCCATGGCAACCTTAAAATTTGGCATAAGCGTAGTTTTCATTGCTTCCATTAGCACTACATTATTCTTCTTAGCAGCTTCTATCATTTTATTAACTTCTTTTGTATTTGAAGCAAATGCTTTTTCTCCTAATACATGCTTTCCATTATTCATAAATAATATAGCTTGCTCTGCATGTAGCCTATTAGGTGATGCAATATATACAGCATCTATTAAATCACTTTTCGCCATCTCTTCAAGACTAGTAAATGTATTTTGTACGCCATATCTATTAGCGAACTCTTTTGCTTTTTCTTCTGTCCTTGAGTAAACTGCTGTTAGTTTAAAATCTTTTACTAAACTTGCTCCATCTAAAAACCAAGTTGTTATATTATTTGTTCCTACAATTCCAAATCTAATCATCTCGCCATACACCTCTTTAAATTAATTTATAATTATCCTACTTTAACTAAATATATTTTACTTTATTAATACATCTACATAGTGTAAATATAGTATCTTAGACTATAAACATAATAATTAATAATATGTTTTTGTCTACTTTATTCATAAATCAACCCTATCCCAAAATATACTTAAAATGTACTGATTTATTTTTCCTATTAATATTAATTTTACCTTTATATTGAGTATATACTCAATAGTTAAGGGAAATATAATAAATATTATTTGATTTTTATAAGGAAACTCGCTACTCATATACATTCGTAGGAGTAACTTCAAATTACCAAATCATAGATTTGGATTTTCAGTTAAGGAAACTCACTACCCATATGCATTCGTAGGAGTATACTTAAAGCGTAACTGCAAGCTACCAAATTAAAATTTGGGCTTTTAGTTAACTTCGATTAACTAAATCAAAGATTTGATTTTTTAATTAAGGAAACTCACTACTCATATGCATTCGTAGGAGTACTCTTACAGAGTAAGTTCAAGTTACCAAATTAAAATTTGGACTTTCACTTAACTTCGATTAACTAAATCAAAGATTTAGAATCTCACTTAAAGAAGGTATAAAAATGAAATTTTTTAATAATGATAAGTATTTCTCAACACATCTTAAAAATTTTTTATATTTTATAGCTTATAGTATTTTTATTATTACTCTTTTCTTTCTTTTTGCTCTTAATATTTCTAAAACAAGCAATTTAAGTTCAAATAATTATGGTTTAGAAGATGAAACATTTGATGTAGGTAGTTTTAACAAAAATACTATTTCTCTTGAATTAAAGGCTACAGAATATATTTCAGATTTATTTTCAAAAAGAAATAATGCATTTTTAACTGGTGAGGTACATGATTTATCTATGTTTTATAACTTAACTCATACTAATAGTACCTATTCATTTAATAATGAACTCAAACGTATATCTTACTTAAGAGATTGGGCTATTGAACGTGGTATAATATTCACTTCTATAACCTCTAGTGTTACAATAAAGGATTTAAGAGATACTGGTGATATGATTACTTTCAAAGCTGATGAAAATTGTGAATTTAATTATGTTTACTACGATGATAACACTGTAAATACATTTAATGTAAACTTAATTCATATACTCTCTCTTAATAAAATAGATAATAGCTTTGAAATTGAAAAAGACTACTACTTAGACTTTTTAAATAATACCTCTAATAATTATGCTTATAATCTAAATGGAAGTCATTTAGAATTTTCTAAATCTTTTAATAAAAATTTTGTTATTACAGATAACCTTAATATTGGTGACATAGTATCTTATAAAAAGTTCAACTTTGTTGATCATAAAGGGGTGGTTTGTGGATATGATTCTAAAAACTATCCATTAGTAAACTCTACCACTATTAATTCTAATAACATACCTTTTGATTTAGGCTGGAAAGAAAAAAATATTTATAAGGAATAATAAATAAAAATATATATTTAAAGAGATTGTATTCTTATTATATAAATAATTAGATACAATCTCTTTACTAGTTATTATTTCATCGTTAAATTATCTAGTTCACTATTAATTTACTTATCTTTATTATTTTATTCTAGCAACACCACTATCAATTGCTGCTTGCTTTACTGCTTCTGCAACAGCTTTTGCTACATTCTTATTAAGTGCTTTTGGAAGTATATAATCCTCACTTAATTCTTCTTCTGAAACTTCATTAGCTATAGCATGTGCAGCCGCTAACTTCATTTCTTCATTTATATCACTTGCTCTTACATCAAGCGCTCCTCTAAATATACCTGGGAATGCAAGCACATTATTAACTTGGTTAGGAAAGTCTGATCTTCCAGTTCCTATTATTCTAGCTCCACCTTTTTTAGCATCCTCTGGGAATATTTCTGGTACTGGATTTGCCATTGCAAATATTATAGCATCTTTATTCATTGTACTTACCATTTCAGTTGAAAGAAGATTTGGTGCAGATACCCCTACAAATACGTCTGCTCCTTTAATTGAATCAGCTAAAGTACCATTTTCATTGTTAGGATTAGTTATTTTAGAAATCTCAACTAAAGATGGATCAGTGTACTCTTTATTTCTATCTATAATACCTTCTTTATTGAACATAACTATATTCTTTACTCCAAAGCTTAATAAAAGCTTTGCTATAGCAACTCCTGCTGCTCCAGCTCCACTCATTACTACCTTTAAATCTGAAGGTTCTTTCTTAATTATCTTTAAAGCATTCATTATTCCTGCTAAAACTACTATAGCAGTTCCGTGTTGGTCATCATGAAATACTGGAATATCTAACTTTTCTTTAAGTCTTCTTTCTATTTCAAAACATCTTGGAGCAGATATGTCTTCTAAGTTTATTCCACCTAAAGACCCAGCAATTCTAGATACTGTTTCTACTATTTCATCAGTATCTTTAGTGTTTAAAACTATTGGAAATGCATCTACATCTGCAAAGTTTTTAAATAGTATACTTTTTCCTTCCATTACTGGTAAAGAAGCTAATGGTCCAATATCGCCAAGACCTAAAACAGCTGTACCATCTGAAATTACAGCAACTGTATTACATTTTCTTGTATAGATATAAGCATTGTTTGGATCTTTTGCAATTTCTCTACAAGGTTCTGCAACACCTGGAGTATAAGCTAAGCTTAAGTCTTTTTCATTATCTACCTTAGCTCTTGAAACTACTTCAAATTTTCCTCTTAATTCTTCGTGAAATTTTAATGATTCTTCATATATACTCATATTAAAGCACCTCTATTTCTTTAATTAAACTACTTTACTACCATGAATCTCTACTGTATTTGTATATTCTAAAAGATAATCTCTATTTTCTTTAGTAACACTTTTACCTGGCATTATTGAAATTCTTCCATTTGCATACTCTGAAAATGCTTTTAATTCATCTTTACCTTCTATAGCATTTGCTTTTCCACCCTTTGTAAGAATTCTATTTATTCCTAACTCAGCCAATTTATCAATAGCTTTATATTTATCATCTATTTCATCAAATGCCATATGGAATGTAACACTTAAACCTTCGCATTCTTCTAGCAAAGCTTCTATAGTTTCTAAATCTATCTCTTTTTCCTTTAAAGCACCTATTACTACTCCATGAGCTCCTAGTTTTTTACATACTTTAATATCTTCCTTCATAATTTCAACTTCATCAGAAGAGTATTCAAAATTTCCACCTCTAGGCCTTATTATAACCATCACTGGTATATTAGTTTTTTCAACTGCAAGCTTTATAGTACCATAGCTTGGTGTAGTACCATCCTGCATTAAGTTATCACATAACTCTATTCTATTAGCGCCACGCTTTTCAGCTTCTATTGCCTCAATATAGTTACCAACACAAGCTTCATAAATAGCCATACTCCTATCCTCCCACTAAATAATAGTATTATAGAAACTCCCTAAGAAGTTTCTACATAAATTCTTAACTCTTAACTAATCAAAAGTCACTGGTGAGTTTATTCTCTTAATATAAGCATCTAACCATTCTTGACTAGCTGGTTCATATGTAGTAACTCCATTTTCTTGTTTATTACATACATAAACTTGTGGCTCTTCTCCATCTCTTACTACTGAGAATGAGAAACCAGCTATATTTGTAGCTGCGCCAAATTCACCTTTGTTATTCATACAAACTACTGATAAATCTCCTGATTTTCCTCTTCTTCTTGTTAATTCATCATGTAACTTTGAAACAGCTGTATCTGCAGCTTGTTGTGGAGTCATTCCTTCTTTCATTAATCTTACTATTTCATAAGATATACAACCTTTCATTAAGTCTTCTCCAAGACCTGTTGCAGAAGCTCCTCCAACTTCGCTATCACAGTAGAATCCTGATCCTGAAACTGGTGAATCCCCAACTCTTCCTCTTCTCTTCATGAATAATCCACTTGTGGAAGTAGCTGCCACCATAGAACCTTCTGAATCTAATGATATCATTCCTACTGTATCATGTCCATCATATGGGCTTAATCCTTTTTCTATTGTTTCTTTTCTTCTCTTTTCATAGAATTGCTTAGCTCTATCTGTTAGCATGTTAACTCTTTCAAATCCATTTTTATGAGCATATTCTTCGGCCCCTGTTCCAACTAAGAAACAATTAAATCTTTCCTCACTTAACTTTCTAGCTATGCTTATTGGATTCTTAAAATCTCTAATTCCTCCAACAGCTCCAATAGATAAAGTATTACCATCCATATATGCTGCATCTAATTCAACTTCACAGTTTTCATTTGGTAGTCCACCATATCCAACTGATTTGTATAATGGATAATCTTCTACCATTTTTATAGCTTTTTCTATAGCATCTCCTGCTGTAGCTCCATTATTTAAATCTTTTGCAGCTTCCGTGATTCCTTCTACTGCCATTCTCCATGTTGCAATCATTCCATATTTCATAATATCATCCTCCCAAACGTCCATCTTATATAATATATTTTAGCAATTTTTATGCCAACATAATTACCCATTGATTTCTATTGTAAGAGTGTTGTAAAATAATACATATTCAATTGTTTATTAGGAAAATCGACACACTTTTTTAAATTAACACACAAATTAACACTATAGATAAGATTCGTTGTATACAATTACATCTGAGGGGTGAGCTTTATGAAGAGAATTGATCTAATCCTAAACTCTATAGAACGTCTTGATAAAGGACAAGGTGTTACTACTATAGAAATAAGTAAAACATTAAACCTAGAACGTTCTAACGTTAGTAAAGATTTAAACAAACTAGTTTCACTAGGTAAACTTTACAAAAATTCATCAAGGCCAGTAAAATATTTTTTAAATTCGCCTAATGTCATAAATTTTTCTGCGAGATCTTCTATAGATAATCTTGCTTATTTATATCCATCATTAGCACCAGCAATTAAACTTGCTAAAACTTCTATTATTTATCCACCAAATGGTATGAATTCACTTATAATAGGTGATACAGGCGTTGGTAAATCAATGCTAGCAAAGCTTATGTACGAATATGCACAATCACTTTCGCCATCTGAAACGATGCCTTTTGTACATTTTAATTGTTCAGATTACTCTAACAATCCACAATTGTTAAGTGCACATCTTTTTGGAGTTAAAAAAGGTACATTTACTGGAGCTAATGAAGATAGACCTGGTCTAATTGAACAAGCTGATGGTGGCTTCTTATTCTTAGACGAAATACACAACCTTCCAAGCGAAGGTCAAGAAATGCTATTTGTATATATGGATACAGGATATTTCAAAAGGTTTGGTGAAGTTTCTAAACAGCTAAAATCAACTACAAGAATTATTTGTGCAACTAATAAAGATATAAACTCATCTTTATTAGATACTTTCATAAGAAGAATACCTATAAAAATAAGTCTTCCCGGACTTAATGAAAGACTTCTTGAAGAAAGATTAACTTTAATTGAGTACTTTTTAAAAGAAGAAAGTTTGAAATTAGATAAACCAATATTAGTTTCATACAACGCAATGTTATGTCTATTATCATATCATTGCCAATATAATATAGGTCAGCTAAAAAACGATATTACCTTAGTTGTTGCAAATGCCTTCTCTGATTATTTTATAAATAATAAGAAACAACTTAAAATTAATAGTCCTGATTTACCAGAGCTTATTAAGAGTATGTCTAACTCTCCATTAATAGAAGAAAAAGAATTATTAAATTCTCTAAACTTTGAACATGGATATATTACATATGATGCAAGTACAGAAATCACAAGTCACTCTTATGTAAAACAACGTCATGTTATATTAGGTTGTTTTACAAACTTAATAAAAAACATAGATAATATCGTGATAAATAAGGATACTCCTAGAGAAACTATAAATAATCTTTTTGAAATATATTTAAATATTATTAATGATAATAAAAGTAATTATAGATTTTCATTAAATGACTCTGCATTTAAGCAATTTGTAGATGAAGCTTCATTAAGCAACGAGTCTATAAAAAGAGCTTTTGAAACTAGTAGAATCGAAGAATTTTTCAAGATTCATATTGATTTAATTTATGACAGAATAAATTTGCTAAACTTTAATCCATTACCTGTACTAAATAGATTAAAGTCTTGTTTCAATAAAGAATACAATTTAGCATTTGATATTACATCTGTTATGGAAAAAACATATAATATAAATATTTCTTCAGTTGAAGTGCTATTTTTAGTACTATTTTGTATTTATATAAATCAGTAACTACGTTAGATAAAGGTTAGCTATAGCAGATTCATATCAAACACTTAAGAATTAACTCTAAACTATTAACTGTTAGCTCTTAAATAAAATAAAAGGCTGTGCTTACACAACAGCCTTTTATCATGTTTATGTTTAAGTTTTAGTAAGTTAGCATTTTTTCAACATTTAGTAAGCTTACAATTTCTGAAGAGCTAAGCTCTGATTCTTCTTCAGCAACTTCTTTAACTTGTTTTCCTGTATAAAGTGCTTTTTTAGCTATTGCTGCAGCTTTTTCATATCCTAATACTGGAGCTAAAGCTGTTACAATCCCTATACTTCCTTCAACCAACTCTTTACATCTCTTAACATTTGGTTCAATTCCTAAAACACAATTATTTATAAATGTATCTACCCCATTAGATAAAATATTAATTGATTGATATAGGTTATATATTAATACTGGATAGAATGCATTTAACTCTAGTTGTCCTGATTGAACAGCCATAGATATAGTTAAATCATTTCCCATTATTTGAAACGCTATTTGCTTCATTACTTCTGGTAAAACAGGGTTTACCTTTCCTGGCATTATTGAAGAACCATTCTGTTTTGATGGCAACTTTATCTCTCCAAATCCTGTTCTTGGCCCTGAAGACATAAGTATTAAATCTCCAGCAATTTTGCTTATATTAACTGCACAAGTCTTTAATTGAGATGATACTTCTGAATATTTATCTAAATTTTGAGTTCCATCAATTAAATCTTCCACTTGATAAACATTTAATCCAGATACATTGCTTAATTCATCAACAACTGTATCCATATACTTTCTACTTGCTGTAATACCAGTTCCTACTGCTGTACCACCTAAGTTAACTCCTAATAGCTCTTCTTTAACAGCATCTATTCTCTTAACATCTCTTCCTATAGCTCTTGAGAAAGCTTTAAATTCAGCTCCTAAACTTATTGGAACTGCATCTTGCATTTCTGTTCTTCCCATTTTAACTATATCTGCAAACTCTCTTGCTTTTTCACTAAAAGCAATTTCTAATGCCTTAAGATTATCAACACATTTAACTAAATATTTATAGGCTGTTATACTTCCTGCTGTTGGTATAACATCATTTGTAGATTGTCCCATATTTACATGATCATTTGGATGTATTGGATAATATTCACCTTTTGCATGACCTAATATCTCATTTGCTCTATTTGCAATTAGCTCATTCATATTCATGTTTAAAGAGGTGCCTGCTCCCCCTTGAATAGGATCTATAATAAATTGGTCTATAAATTGTCCAGCAATAACTTCATCACATGCTGTTACAATAGCATTAGCTAATTCTTCTTTTAATTCACCAGCTTTCATATTTGCAATAGCACACGCCTTTTTAACAATAGCTAAATCCTTTACAAACCTTTCATCAACATTTAAACCTGTAATTCTGAAATTTTCATACCCTCTTAAACTTTGTACTCCATAATAAGCGTCCTTAACTATTTCCTTAGTTCCAATAGAATCTCTTTCTACTCTAAAATCCATTGTTATTTCCTCCTAAAGTAATCTTTAAAATAAATATCTATACTATTTACTTTAGCAAAAGCCGTGCCATTTTAATTTTCCTACGGTTTTTCTTAGTATTTTTTTAATAAATAACTCTTTTAACTCAACATAAAAACAAAAACCTACACACTAAAAAATACTGTGTAGATTTTTAAGAGTTATTTGGTTAAGATAACACACTTAAATCTTGTGACTTTTAGATAAAATACACTATTTACATACCATCTATCCTTAACCATAAAATATTCGTTACAGTGATAGATCTATCTTATATAGATTATTCTCTTTAATCTGCTTAACCTATAAATGTTTTTGTAATTTTATCTTTATATTTTCAAACTGCGTTTTTTTAATGCGTTAATATATTTGTTTATATTTAATAACTTTAATTAAAGTCAGTAAAATAATCACTTATATAAATAAAATGCATACTTTCTTTATTCTGCCCAGTTTATTCTATACTATCTTTTTAACTTCAAGTACTCCTCTCTTCCTATCTTATAAAGATTATTCCCTTCTGAATCTATAATAACTATAAGCGGTAACTCCTTTATTCTTATTTTTCTTATAGCCTCTGCTCCTAAATCTTCGTAAGCTACAATTTCACACTCTTCTACCCTTTGTGCCATTAAAGCTGCAGCTCCACCTATTGCTCCAAAGTATACAGCTTTATTTTCTACTATTGATTTTACTACTTCGTCATTTCTCTTACCTTTACCTATCATACCTTTTAAGCCTAAGTTAAGTAATTGAGGGGTATAGTCATCCATTCTATAACTAGTTGTAGGTCCTGCTGAGCCTATGACTTGTCCTGGCTTTTCTGGCGATGGTCCAACATAATATATAGTTTGGTCCTTTATCTCAATAGGAAGTTCTTTTCCCGCTTCTAATAATTCAATTAATCTTTTATGTGCTGCATCTCTTGCTGAATATATTACTCCAGATAATAATACAGAGTCTCCAGCTTTAAGATCTTTAATCTTATCATAAGTTAACGGAGTTTCTAATCTTATTTCCATATTTAAACCTCTCTTTCCTTATGCCTAGTTGCATGACAATTTATATTAACTGCTACAGGTAAACCTGCTATATGAGTTGGATATACTTCAATATTAATTCCTAATGCTGTAGTTCTTCCTCCAAACCCTTGTGGTCCAATTCCTAATTTATTTATTTCTTCTATTAATTCTTCTTCTAATTCTTTATAAAATTCTATTTCACTACTTTGATCAATTGGTCTAAGTAATGCTTTCTTTGCTAAATATGCTGCTTTATCAAAAGTTCCACCTATACCTACTCCAACAACCATTGGTGGACATGGGTTAGGTCCTGCATTTTCAACTGTTTCTAATATAAATTTCTTAACACCCTCTATTCCATCTGAAGGTTTAAGCATAGCAATTCTACTCATATTTTCTGAACCAAATCCCTTTGGTGCAACTGTTATTTTTACTTTATCACCTTTAACTATATCATAGTATATTATTGCAGGAGTATTATCCTTTGTATTTACCCTATTTAAAGGATCTTTTACAACTGACTTCCTTAAAAACCCTTCCTCATATCCTCTTCTAACGCCTTCATTAATTGCATCCTCTAAGCTACCACCTGTAATATGAACATCTTGTCCTAACTCTACAAAAACACAAGCCATCCCTGTATCTTGACATATAGGCATATTATTATCTCTTGCTATATCAGCATTTAAATATATCTTTTTTAACACATCATTAGCTAAAGGATACTCTTCCTTTTCGATACTATCTTTTAATCCATTTCTTATATCGTCACCTAAATAGTAGTTTGACTCAATACATAATTCTTTTACTGTATCAATTATCTTCTCAACGCTAACTTCTCTCATTTTCCCCTCCAAAAACTTTTTAAAATATATTGTTTATGAGGAGGTATAAATTATACCTCCTCATATATTTAAATTCCTAATTATAGTTTACATTAATTTTTATAAACTTTTGTTGATAGGATATATTTACGCAGACACATATGAACTAATATTTAGAATTACATTATTTTTGGAATAAGAATTGTATTTAAAAGTTTTAACTGTTTGAGATTAGCGAGTTTTAAAACTTTAACAATTCTTATGTAAGAAATAATAGAAATTCTTATATTATTGAATCAGTGTCGAAGTGGATATAGCATATCAACATCTGCTCTATAAAGAAGGAAACTCCTTCTCCTCTCGTTGAATGAGTAAGTTCGATTTATAAAATTTAAATTTTGAATCTCACTTATCTTCTATTATTTAATCTTATCTCTTCAAGTAGTTCTCTGTCTACCCTCTTACAGAATTCAGCTATTATTTTAACAGTTTCTACATAATCTCTACGATGTATAACTAATCTGTGTGAATGCATATACCTTGTAGGTATTGATAATGTCATAGCTATTATTCCATCAAAGCTCTTATGTATATTAGCAGTATCTGTTCCACCAGCTACCATAAAATCGTAATTTAACTCTAATCCCACTTCGCTTGCTATAGCTTCTAGCTTGTTTAATAATCCTCTATTAGCTAAAGATAATGAATCTAATACACTAAGAATTATTCCTCCACCTAATTTAGCTCCACCTTTATCCATCGGTGTATCTTTTGCAGTAGTAACATCTAAAGCAAATGCTATATCTGGTTTAATATTTGCAGTAGCTGTCCTAGCGCCTCTTATCCCAACTTCTTCTTGAACAGTTCCTACAGAATATACATTAGCATCATGTTCTACTCCATCTAACTCTCTTAAAACATCAATAGCAACAGCTGCACCTATTCTATCATCCCAAGCTTTACCAAGTAAATAATTAGGATTATTCATAACCTCAAACTTAGTATCAGGTGTTATCATATCACCTATTTGTATTCCTAAAGCTTCTACTTCTTCTCTATTATCTACACCTAAGTCTAGATGTAAGTCTTTAGGTAAAATAACTTTTTCCTTCTCTTTTGCAGGCATACCATGAGGAGCTCTAGAACCCACAACTCCTACTATTTTCTTACCTTCAGATGTAGTTATTATAAGTCTTTGTGATGGAAGAACATGCCCCCACCATCCCCCTACAGGTAAAAGTTTAACATACCCATCTTTATCTATATATCTAACAATAAACCCAACTTCATCTAAATGACCAGCTATCATTATCTTAGGCCCATCTTCTTTACCTTTTTTAAGTCCTATTATTGACCCAAGGTTATCGTAAGAGATTTCATCAGAATACTTTTCCAAGTATTTCTTCATAACTCTACTTACTTCTTTTTCACATCCTGAAATACCATCTGCTTCACTTAGTTCCCTTAACATATCTAAGTCTACATCATATATTGAACTTTCCTTTGATAAACTCATCTTAAATTTCCTCCATGAAGATTCATAAAACTAAAAATTATCTATTTTCAGTTCTAAACATCTCTATCATCTCTGTATTTAATGACTTAACAACTTTAGTAACAGATTCTCTTGCAGCTAAATAGTCATTTACATCAATTATTGAACTATTATTTTCAACATTTCTAGCACAAATACATACATTTAGTGTAGGACATCCTCTTAGTAATTTATGTATCCAACCACCATCTCCATCACACATTGAGTAGTAGAATTGATTTGGTATACCATTATTTTTACATATAGTCATTAAATGATTTAATAAAGCTCTGTTTGGCATCATTGATTTATCATAGAAGTTAATAAGTACACCTTCTCCAAGCTTACCAACAGCATCAGAATCTCCACTTATATCATCTGCAGTTAAGCAATCTAGAACTATAGCTAAATCAGGAGAAATTAAATTTGTAGCAGTTTGTGATCCTCTAAGTCCTACTTCATGTTGTACTGTACAACCAACATATAAATCAACATCAAGTTCTACATCTTTTAATGCTTCTAATATTTCTACACCTAAAGCACATCCATAACGGCTATTCCACGCTTTAGACATAATTCTTTTTCCTGTTGCAAGAACTTCAAAACTTCCATCAATGACTATAGAATCACCAAGTCTAATTCCTAATGATGAAAAATCTTCTATTGATGATGCACCTATATCTATTAATATCTTATCGGCATCTAATACTTTATCCTTATCACTATTTGATTTAGCTACTATTGTACCTTTATACTCTTCTCCGTCATTAGTCATAACTCTAACTCTTTGCCCTAGTAACCCTTGCTTACAAGCTGGACCTAAAGATAATACTTTTATTAATCCATTCTTAGTAAAATCCTTTATTATAAATCCTACTTCATCCATATGCGATGAAATCATAACTTTCGGTGCATTTGGCTTCTTAGATTTTTTAACCCCGTATACTGAACCTAAGTTATCGTATACAATTTCATCTGTATACTTTCCATAATAATTTTGAAGTATTTTAGATATTTTTATCTCATTTCCAGATACAGCTATAACTTGAGTTAACTCTCTCATTAACTCTAAAGTTTTATTTGTAATCATTATTTATCCCCCTATTATGTTAATTATTTTGCTAATCTATAAAGTGCTTGTGCATAAATTTTTGCATTTAAAATAATATCGCTTATATCCATATACTCATTTGGATTATGAGCTATTCCCTTTTGTCCTGGGAATGATGGTCCAAATGGAACTATATTAGGCATAGCTTTCGCATAAGTTCCTCCAGTTGTAGTTACAGGAGTTCCATCTAATCCAGTTATATCTTCGTATGCATCTTGAAGTGATTTAACTAAGAAACAGTCTTTTTCAAACTTTACTGGATTGTAGTTGTGTAAAAGTTCAATCTCTACATTATCTGTAGCTTTTGATCTTATTTGCTTCATTATTTCATCTATTGTTGCTACTGCTGGATAACTTAATGCTAAATTAAATCCTAAGCTATTTTCATCGTTATCTAATGAGTATCCTCTCATAACCATAGTTCCAAACTCTTTATCATCATAATTGATACCAAGTCTTTCCCCATTATCTTTACTACTTAAAATGTATTTATTTACAAAATCAAAGAACTCTCTTGTTCTTTGAACTCTATTTTCATTATCTATATCAACTTTAACTCTTATTTTCGCTCTTCCTCTTTCACCATATACAACAGGATATTTACAATCTGGAGTAAATCCCATTACTGGTGGTTTTTCCTTACTTAAATAATAATTTAAATCTTCAAATCCACTTTCTTCATCAGTACCAAATACTATTCTTACTGGCTTAGTTAACTTTAAGCCACTTTCTTTTATTGCATATAATCCATATAAAGCTGACATTATAGGCCCTTTATTATCTAAAACACCTCTACTAAATATCTTCCCATCTTCTATATGTCCACTATATGGTGGGTTAATCCACCCTTCTCCTTCAGGAACTACATCTAAATGTCCAAAAACACCAACGTAATCTTCACCTTCTCCGAACTCTGCATATCCCATATATCCATCTATATTTTTGGTTTTAAATCCAAGTTCTTCCGATATTTCAAGTGCTTTAAGAAGAGCATTATTTACTTCTTCACCAAATGGTGCACCATCGACAGCTTCACTTTCAACACTTGGTATTTTTACTACATCTATAATATGACTAATCATTTTATCTTTATTTTCATCAATCTTAATATTTAATATATTCTCCATACTGCTCTCCACCTAAAATTTTATATTTGCAATTTTTTATATATAATATGGTAGCCTAAGATTTTCTTAGGCTACCACTCTTATTAATAACATATAGTCTTTACTAAATCCTCTATGTTCTCTTTATTAACTTTTTTATGAGCTAATTGACAAATATGTCTTAAAGAATCATTTAATCCAGTTCCACCCTTTTTAGGCATCTTTACTATATTAACTAAATCTTTAAATTCTGCAATTGTCTCATCATTTTCTTGTGACATAGCTGCTACTGCAGGAATATCTGAATTTGCTTCAATAGCCTTAGCTAATCTAGCACTCATAGATGCATATCCTTTATAGTTAAATGCTGGCCCGCATATAACTACATCTGGATTTATCTTTTTAGTCATTCCCACAACTTTTCTAGTAACTTCTTCTTCATTTTCAGCGAAGAATGCATCACCACAGTAAATAGTCGCTATAACTTTTCCGTCTTCAGCTTTTAATGCAGGTTCTAACATACTTGCAGAACCTATAGGCATCATTTTTCCTCCTAAAGCTTGATGAGCATTTTCTTTTCCACCCATCCCTGCTTGGATTTGATCAAATATCATTAAAACCTTCATTATTATTGCCTCCTATAGATCGTCGAATGCTAACTCTTCGAATGAAATATCTTCATCATCGTTATTTTTAGCATTTTCTTCATCTCTTAAATATTGTTTATCTAATATCTTAATGAATGGGAAGTAAACTACACATCCAATTAATAATAATGCAACTTGCCATACGCTGGCCATTATACTTCCTGTTGATAAGTATCCTGAGAATATTATCGGAGTTGTCCATGGTAGAGAAACTCCTGTTGTATAAGGAATTAATCCCATATTAGTAACCACTGTTGAAAGAACTAAGTTAAGTAATGGTACTCCTATGAATGGAATTATTAATATTGGGTTTAATACGATTGGTAAACCGAATATTATTGGTTCATTGATACCGAAGATACCAGGAACTATTGATAATTTACCTAATTGAGTTATTCTCTTAGACTTACAGAATAATAACATTACTATTACTAGTGAAAGTGTACTTCCTCCACCACCAAATGTTGTAAAGAAGTCTGTAAATGGTCCAGTGAATATATTTGGCAATGGTAAACCAGCTTGTAACGCTTCTAAATTTTCCATTGTTAATACTTTTAATATTGGTGAGAATACTGTATTTGCAACAGCCGGTCCATTAATTCCAAAGAACCAGAATGATGAACAAGCTAATGAGTAAACAATTTGTGCACCTAATGTATTACCAAAACCTTTTAATGGTGTTTGTAGTACTTGGTAAATGAAGTTATGAGCAGTTTCATATGGAGTAAATTCAAATCCTATTCTTACTAAGAAGAATAAAGTCATAACTATTGCTGATGGTATTAGAGCTGCAAATGAATCACATACAGCTGGTGGAACACCATCTGGCATCTTTATTGTCCAACCTTTTTTGTAAACCCAGTTAAATACCCAAACTGAACTTAAAGCAACAACTAAAGATAAGAATAGGCCGTTAGATCCTACATATTCAAACCCTAATCCACTTACAGTAGCAGGTCCATCAACACCAACGTATGGTATTCTTGTAGGCATAACTATAAAGAATGATACTAGCGCAACTGCTGCACCCTGAATCTTATCACCTTTAAGTTCTCTAGCGTAAGCATACCCAGTACCCATACAGCTTAATAATGCCGTTACACTGAAAGTAGCTCTAGAAACGTTAGTAAACCAACTTTCCCAACCTTCACCTAAAAGCTTTGCAACCATTTCGCTCCACCCTGGAATTGGGAAGTTAGCGATTAATAAGAATATTGAACCAACTATGATAAGTGGTGTTGTAACTAAGAAACCATCACGGATAGCAACTAGTATTTTATTTTTACCTAATTTATCGGCTACTGGCATAAGAATTCTTTCAAATGCTGAAAACATAATATTGTCCCCCTTTTATCCTCTTGTTTTTTATTATGCGTTTTCTTTGATATGTTTTTTATAACCCATTATTGCAGTCTTAAGAACTTTTTCTCCGTTCATTACACCGTAATCTTGAGAATCAATAACAAATATTGGTTTGTTTAAATCAGCAAACTTCTTCTTAGTATCTTCATATAGATACTTAACTTGTGGTCCAAGTAAAATACAATCTGGGTTATGCTTTTCAATTATCTCTGCCATAGTCCCTATTGGGAAAGCCTTAACCTCAACTGGAATTTTGTTTGCATCTGCAACCTTTTGCATTTTGCTTGCTAATAAACTTGTAGACATTCCTGCACTACAGAATAAATAAAACTTTTTCATCTCATTTCTCCTCCTCTAATTTTTTAAGAATTTATATAAAATAAGTTCTAACATAATTTGTAATTAAGCATTAACTACTTTTGTTCCACCAATAATATCGTGAATCATTTTGCTTTCTTTATTAAACATCATTATCACAATTGATATAAATGGTATTACTATAGCAACTATAGCTAATATTCTATAAACATTATCCATTCCGGCTATTAAAAATATTTCTCTTAAGTATTTACTACTACTAACTAGTCCAGCTTCAATAAGCATTACGCCTAAGATTTCTCTCTTTATAAGACTTTTAGCTGTAACCTCACTTCCATCATTTTGAACTATTTTAACACCTAAGACGTTTTTAGCTAATGTTTGTCCTTTATTAAATTTTAATGGAACTACAACATAGTAAAGTGTTATAATCACTACTCCTATTAATCCAGCAATTACCCCTAAGCTTCCACTAAACTGAGTTAATGATGCTGGTACCTCTGTACTACCACTTTGAACACTATACATATATAGAAGTGGAATACCTGCAAGCAATGTCGATATATACCAATCTGCCAAAAAAGCAACAGCTCTTTTAACCTTACTTACCTTTTTTATTTTGGTATATTCCATAAATTTCTCTCTTAATGTCATCTTCTTATTTTTAGCCATATCCTACCCCCTATATTAATTATTTTTTCTTGCAAATATATAAAGCAATTACCATGCCAAACTTAAAATCCCTTACAAATCAACAACATTTTTAATACATTTTTAGAAACTGTATCCATATAAACACACTAATTAAATGTTTACACAAGTTTTCAAGTCATAGTGTATTGTTTTTGTTATTGTAATTACACATTATTTTTCGGCAAAATGATACATTATCTGCGCGCACAAAAAAACAGACCAATTTTAATTGATCTGTTTTATAAATTAATATCTATTTCTATTTTTCATTTCTCTTTCAATATCTCTCTTATGAGCTTTTTCAAGCATAGAGTCCCTCTTATCGTAGTTCTTTTTACCTCTACAAATTCCAAGAGCAACTTTTACTCTACCATTTTTTAAATATAAAGATAGAGGCACTAATGTATATCCTTCTCTAGATACTAAACCTGCTAATCTTCCTATTTGCTCCTTATGAAGTAATAACTTTCTTTCTCTTAAAGGATCTACATTAAATATATTACCTTGTTCATAAGGACTTATATGCATATTTAAAATAAATATCTCGCCATTTTTAACATCTGCATAACAATCCTTTAAGTTACATTTTCCATTTCTAATAGATTTAACTTCTGTACCTACTAATTCAATTCCCGCCTCCATTGTTTCCTCAACAAAATAATCATGACGAGCTTTTCTATTTTCAGCTAAAGAATTACTATTTTTAATTCTTGCCATTAATCTCACCCACTTCATTACAATACGTTTTTATTAATTATAACATGCATATTATTAAAAAGTTAATAGTTACGGGAGAAAAGTTAATAGTTGTTGCTTAAAGTCAACAACAGCTGGCTTTATTCATTAACTATTAACTCTTTCCATTTAAACCTTAATTATTCTTCATCTTCAGAATCTATAGTTTCTTGAACCCCAAATTCCTTTTTAACTTCTGCTATTATCGAAGCTGTTTCATCACTTGGAATTATTTCTTGTCTATCATTTTCACTTTCAAGTATATCGAAGAATATTTCTCTGTTGTCTATATCTACTCTGCTACAAACAACCTTTACTGAATCTCCAAGTCTATATATTTTTTTAGTTCTTTGACCTAAAAGCATTAAGTGTTGTTCATCATAAACATAGTAATCATCATCTAAATCTGTTATATGAACAAGTCCTTCTACTGTATTAGGAAGCTCTACAAATATTCCAAATGATGTAACAGAAGATATAATACCTTCAAATTCTTCTCCAATTCTATCCATCATATATTCAGCTTTCTTTAAGTCATCAACTTCTCTCTCTGCTTCTTCAGCTATTCTTTCTGTATCTGAAGACATCTTAGCTGCAATTTCTACTATAGTAGTAAGCTTTTCAGTTCTCTTTTCATCTATCTTACCATTTAAAAATTCTTTAATAATTCTATGAATTTGTAAATCTGGATATCTACGTATTGGTGAAGTAAAGTGACAATAATATCTAGCAGCTAATCCAAAGTGTGAAGTACATTCTGGAGTATATTTTGCTTTCATCATACTTCTTAATAAAAGGGTACTAACTACTACCTCTTCTTTTTTACCTTTTACTTTTTCCAACACCTCTTGTAACATTCTTGGATGTATATCTTGAGTTGGCTTCATAGTATATCCAAGATTATAAATAAACTCTCTGAATCTATCTAGTTTTTCTTCATCTGGATCTTCATGAACTCTATAAACAAACGGTATATTATTCCAGAACATAGCCTCAGCAATAGTTTCGTTACATACAAGCATAAACTCTTCTATTATTCTATTTGCTATTTCTCTTTCATAAGGTCTAATATCTATCGGCTTACCATTTTCATTTAATATTATCTTAGATTCTTCAAAGTTGAAGTCTATTGCTCCTCTTCTCATTCTCTTTTCTCTTAAGATTAAGCAAAGCTCTTCCATTGTCTTGAAGTCATCTACAAGATAGTCATATTTCTTTATAAGTTCTTCATCTTTATCTTTCAATATTTTAGTAACGTCTGTATAAGTCATTCTTTCAGAAGTTCTTATAACAGTTTCTGCTATCTCATGATTTAAAACCTTACCTTTATCATCAATTATCATAAAACAACTTAATGCAAGTCTATCTACCTTAGGATTTAATGAACATATTCCATTAGAAAGTTTCTTTGGTAACATTGGAATAACTCTGTCTATTAAATATACTGAAGTTCCTCTTTTTAAAGCTTCCTTATCTAGAGGATTCTTTTCTTTTACGTAATGAGTTACGTCAGCTATATGCACTCCTAATTTATATCTTCCATTATCCATTCTTTCTATAGATACGGCATCATCTAAATCTTTAGCATCTTCTCCATCTATAGTAACCATTCTTAAATTTCTTATATCTTTTCTTCTTCTAATTTCTTTTTCATCTATCTCTTCTGAAATTCCCTCAGCATAACTTAGTACCTTTGGTGGAAATTCTTCTGGTAATCCAAACTTCTTAATTATAGTTAATATATCTAATCCTCTATCACCTTTTTTACCTAGTACCTCTTTAACTATCCCTTCTGGACTTCTTCTTCCATCTGGCCACTTAGTTACTTTAACTATAACTACATCTCCATGGTTAGCTCCATTTTTATCTTTTTTAGATACAAAAATATCTTGATTTATTCTTGTATCTTCTGGAACTACAAACCCAAAGTTTCTGCTATCTTCGTAAACTCCAATTATAGTAGTATTAGCTCTTTCAATAACTTCTACTACTTCTCCCTCTTTCTTTCTACCATTTCTATCTTCTCTAGTTATTTGTACAATAACTCTGTCACCATTCATAGCACCATTCATTGAAGAACTCGGTATAAATACATCTGGCTCTCCTTCAGTTTCTGCTATTAAAAATCCAAATCCCTTTTTATGAGTTTCTATTCTTCCTTGCACTAATCCAATTCTTTCTGGTACTGCAAATCTATCTTTTTTAGTTCTAACAATAAGACCTTCTAACTCCATTACTTTTAGAGCATTTTTAAAATCCTTATATTCATCAGGATTTATATCAAATACTGAAACTAGTTCCTGAATATCCATAGGTCTATACGCTTCTTCTCTCATAAAATTTAATAACGTTTCTTTAATTCCCATATATAAATTTTCCTCCATATTTCATCACTATAATTATTCCCATAATTTTCATTCCCCAGTCATTTATTATAGTACCACAGTAATATATTTTTATTCAAAGCACTCGTTGTAAATTCTAACCTTTATAATTTATTGCAAAATAAAATAGACCACCTAGTTGTAGGCGGTCTATCATATATTAAAGTAAATTTAAAGCTACTGTATTTATAGCAAATAAAAGCATTGAGATTATAGTTATCTTTGCTAACATCGCTTCCTTAGTCTTTGCTTTATTTTTAGCAAAGAAAGTTTCGCTTTTACTACCTTGTATAAGTCCACTTAAAGCATCAGCTTTACTTTTTTGCATTAATATTGATACTACAACTATTAATCCTAAAACCGCTTCTAAAACAAATAAAAAACTTTTCACGGTTACACCTCCCAATTATCACTTTTATTTGTATTCATATGAATCAATGATAACATAATAATAATTAAAACACAAGTCATTTTACAAATACATCCATAATCGAGCAGCAAATTTAATATTTTTTATTTGCTCTTACTCCTACGATTTTATGTTAATATTTCCATTCTTTTTATGTTTATAATTTTACTGAGCATAAAAGAGATGACCTATTAAAAGATCACCTCTTTATACTATCTAAATTCTATATCATCACCGTATACTAGCTCTGAATTTTCTTTAATATATTTAACTAACTCATCAACTTGAGCATAAGCTACAGCTACATATGTGTCTGCTGCTCCATAGTAAATCGCTATTCTTCCTGTTTCTGCATCATGTAAAGTTGCACAAGGGAATGCCACATTAGGTACAAATCCTGTAGTTTCATATTCCTTTTCAGGAGTTAACAAGTAATCTCTAGTTCTATATAAAACCTTGCTTGGATTATCTTTATCTAAGATTGCAGCACCCATACTATACACAAATCCATTACAAGTTCCTGAAACACCATGGTAGAATAGTAACCATCCTTCAGTAGTTTCTATTGGAATTGCTCCTCCACCAATCTTAGTTCCTTGCCACCAACCTGAACCACCTTTAGACATTACTCTTCTATGTTTACCCCAGTGAACTAAATCTGGACTTTCACTTAAGAATATATCTCCAAATGGAGTATGTCCACTATCACTTGGCCTACTTAATAACATATATTTATCATTAATCTTTCTTGGAAATAATACTCCATTTCTATTGAATGGAATAAATGGATTTTCAAGTCTTGTAAATTCTTTAAAATCCTTTGTCATTCCTAACCCTAAGGCTGCTCCTCCAAATTCAGCACACCAAACTATATAATAAGTGTCTTCTATTTTTACTAATCTCGGATCATAAGAATAATTTGGTTGATAATCATTCCCAGCTTCATCTTTCCAATGAATTTCTTCATCTTCAATATCCCATTTTAATCCATCTTTACTTCTTCCTAAATGCAATTGTGGTTTACCATGTTTATGGTCTGCTCTAAATATTCCTATAAATCCATCTTCATATGGTACTACTGCACTATTAAAAATTCTTGCTGTTTTCTTTGTAGGGTTCCATCCTATAATTGGATTTGCACTATGTCTCCAAACAACGCCTTCATACCCTTCTGGTTTATCTTGCCAAGGAATGTTTTTTAATTCACTACCTATTATTTTTACCATTTTCTTTTCCCCCTCAATCTGTATACGTTTTGCACAATATTCAATAATAAAATAATAACCTATGTCTAAACTTTACTATATTTAATTTATTAATTTAACTACTTTTATATATCACCATAATTATTGTATATATATCATAAAAACTACATATTTTATTAACTCCAAATATCATCTCCAAAGCTTTTTATAAAACTAGTTAATTCATTAGCCATTTCCTCTGCCTCTGGTATTCTTATATGCCCTGGTGTTCCTAAACCATTTCTTTTAAATTTAAATCTAACTATCTTTTCATCATTTATATCATTTGTCATTTCATCTAAGGCATCATCCCAACCTTTGTTATGACATAAAATAGTAGTTATAATAACAAATAAAGCCTCTGGATATTTGCTTCTTAAATCTAAAATAATATTTTTATATTTTGCTTTCCATAGTTCTCTTTTTTCTTTATCTTCATCTATATAGTCATATGGATGTGCATCATTCTGCCCAAGTGCCATTATTACTACATGAGGAATATAATTTGAGAAATCCCACTCATTGCAATAGCCTAATTCTGGATTATATCTTAATTTGTCATAAGTTGATTCTAATCCTAAATATCCCCTATCAGGATTAAAGTATCCAGTTCCATTCATTACTGCAATTCCACCTTGAGCAATATTATTAATTTCTGTTCCTAAATTTCTCGCTGTCATCATAGAATATGAATACCATGAATTAGATAATGTTCCTTCATGTCCTTCTGGATCTACTTTTCCTACATAATCTAGAGCTTCTGAAACTTCTCCTGCCGAAACAGAATCTCCAAAGCATTCAATTCTTCTACTACTTTTTTCTTCTGGGGCTTTTATACAACACCCCTTATCTAAAATTACTCCGTAAAAATCAAAATAATGACAAGCGGAAGCTCTCTTATATAGGACTAAATCATGAATTCCTTCTTTAAGTCCTTCCGCAACATTTAAAATAATATCTTTGCCATGTTCTTCTATAACTACTTTCCCTGTAATATTTCCATCAATAATAAATCCAATGGCACTTTCGTACCCTCCACCATTATTGTTAATAGCTATCTTTAATGACGTTCCTGTAAATTTTGTTCTAATTGTACTTCCAGCATAAATGATAGTCGGAGCTTTAGGATTTTCAAAATCTACTCTCCCCATATATTGATAATTAGGATTATCTGCTTCTATTAACGCATATTTATCTTTATCAAGGTTTTCTAAACGCATAAATTCTCTCCTTCTATGATACTAATAACCCCATAATATATATTTCTTTATATATATTATTACTATCTACTAAAAACTCAATTGTATATCTTTCTTTCTTATCTCCTTCTATTAAAACTTCAGTTTCTGAATAATCACCCCATCCACCTTCAAAATAGCTATTTATATTCTTAATATAATTTCCATTAATCTTAACATCAAAACTTCCTGCAGTGTCTTTTATTAATTTCTTATATAGTACAAATACATTTTTTCCTTCTATCTCTAACTTTAAGTTACCTTCACTAGAGAAATCCGAATCAATAGTCCAACCATTTTTAAAACCTTGGAATCCTTCAGTATCTACTACCATTCCTTTAGTACATATAACTTCAACACTATCAGAGTTTAAAATCTGTCCTTTAATATAATCTTCGCCAAAAACAGGTTGTCCAATTATTTTATCTTCATTTTCCTTTATATCATTATCTCTATCTATGCTTTCTAATAAATTAATCAATAACTCAGAAATTATCTTATGTCCTCTATCATTTGGATGGACCTCATCAGAAGCAACTTCATTCCACTTCAAATTTCCATTACTTATCTCAGTTCTAATAGCGTCTCTAAAACTAACCATTGGAACATTATATCTTTTTCCTATCTCTATCTGTTGCTCTTGAACATTTCCTAAAATATCAGTACTCATAAATACCTCAACTACAGCTGGCTTGCTATTATGAGTTAATATTCTTCTTATCAAACTATCATAAGCTATTTTATTGTATTTATTATCTTTATCATTAACAGCAAAATCTACAAATACTATATCAGGATTTTTACTTAAAACTTGATTTTCTACTCTATGAACTCCTATTATAGAACCTGTAGCCCCTATTCCTGCGTTCAAATACGTTACGTTAATTTTAGGGAATCTATTTTTAAACCATAAATAAGTTCTGTTTGCATAACAGTTTTCATGAATTGTAGCATTACATCCTTGCGTTATTGATCCACCTATAAAAGCTACTGTAATATCTTCTCCTCTATCAGCTTTTTCAAATACCTTTTTAACTTTATACGTATCTCCTCTATATACTAAAGATTCTTTTAACATTTCTTCACTTGCTATTCTCCCCATAATATCCACCTACGCTTTCTACTAATTAATATTCTTATAGAAATATTTCATTATAATTTGAAATCTAAAATAGTTATTTTTATATTTTTATTATACATATTAAACAATTACATCTATTAAAATCATATTTTTATACTATAAATAGTAATTACTGTTTATATTAATTGAATGAAAAAGGAGCTACTTTTGTAGCTCCTAAATATATTATTCTTTAATATTAAAGAATGCTTTTCTTCCACGATATTCAGCAACATCGTCAAGTTCTTCAGCTATTCTTATTAATTGATTGTACTTAGCAACTCTTTCAGATCTTGCAGGTGCTCCAGTCTTAATTTGACCAGCATTAACAGCAACAACTAAATCTGCGATAGTTGTATCTTCTGTTTCACCACTTCTATGAGAAATAACTGCTGTGTATCCTGCTCTATTAGCCATTTCTATAGCATTTAAAGTTTCTGTTAAAGTACCAATTTGGTTTAATTTTATAAGAATAGAGTTTGCAACTCCCTTTTTAATTCCTTCTTCTAATCTTTCAGTGTTAGTAACAAATAAGTCATCACCAACTAATTGAACTTTCTTTCCAAGTCTTTCTGTTAATAGCTTCCAACCTTCCCAATCTTCTTCTGCCATACCGTCTTCAATAGATATGATTGGATACTTGTTAACCCAATCTTCTAAGAAATCTACCATTTCAGCAGCTGTTAAAGTCTTTCCTTCATGTTCTAAAACATATTTACCATCTTTATAGTATTCAGAAGATGCTGCATCTATAGCTATAAACATTTCTTTTCCTGGTTCATAACCAGCTTTCTTAATAGCTTCCAAAATAACTTCGATAGCTTCTGCATTTGACTTTAAGTTAGGTGCAAATCCACCTTCATCTCCAACACCAGTAGCATATCCTTTATCGTTTAAAGTTTTCTTTAATGCATGATAAACTTCTGCACATGCTTGAACTGCTGTATCAAAAGAATCAAACCCTACAGGCATAACCATAAATTCTTGTAAATCAACAGAGTTATCTGCATGAGATCCACCATTTATAATATTCATCATTGGAACTGGTAAAACCTTCGCATTTACTCCACCAACGTATTGATATAAAGGTAATCCTAAATAGTTTGCAGCAGCTTGAGCAACAGCAAGAGATACTCCTAGTATTGCATTAGCCCCTAACTTACCTTTATTGTTAGTTCCATCTAACTCTATTAACATTTTGTCTATATAAGTTTGGTCAAATACGTTACATCCTATTAATTCTTCAGCTATTGTATCATTAACATTTTCAACAGCTTTAAGTACACTTTTACCCATGAATTTAGATTTATCACCATCTCTTAATTCAACAGCTTCATATATTCCTGTTGATGCTCCTGATGGTACAGCAGCTCTTCCTACAGTTCCATCTTCTAGATATACCTCAACTTCTACAGTTGGAAAACATCTTGAATCAAGTATTTGTCTTGCTACTACATCAACTATTTCCACGAAATTTTTCATTACATGTCTCCTCCTTAATTTATAAGTGAAACATCTTCTCCTTTATTGTCGAAGATGTAACTTTCAATTGTAAAATATAAAATTTTGATTTTCAGTTATGAAACACCTTCTCCTTAATGTCGAATGTGTAAGTTCAGCTTACCAAATTAAAATTTGGAACTTCACTTATGAAACATCTTCTCCTTTATGGTCAAAGATGTAACTTCCAATAAATCTCTCTTGTTTATTTTATCCACAGCCTAGGATAATATTCATTAAAAATACCCTGATAATGTTAAAAAACAGTTATCTTATTTTATAAAATTTTTTAAGGTATAAAAAATAAAGCTAACACAAATGCTAGCTTTATTTTTAGAAGTTGCAATTCAAACTCACTAAGTAATTATAAATTCTACATTTTCTATTAATCAGTTAAACTATTTCCTCATTATCTTGCTTATAGTAATATTGTTCCATCTTCTTTCCCCACTCAAGACTGGTTTTTTTATCAAATCTCTCCACATAGTTTAGAAACTGATCAAGTACATTTATTCCATTTAGCCCCTTCATCAAATGTCTTGGATAAGATACTTTCCTTCTATAACATTGCTTAGGATCTATAACCATTACCCTTTCATCATCACCTACATAAACATCTCTACATCTTATATCTAATTTGGTAAATCTTAATTCCTCAAACTCTTTAATCAATTTATATAGGTTATATGATAATTTTTCAGTCAATCCATATTGCTCAATATAATGGTCTAATCTCATACCATCAACTTTTTCTCTTAAGATATAATAATCTCCTCGGCTATATATTTTGGGAAAATATTTTGATCTCCTTACTTTTTCTAAAATATCAGCTTCTTCCTTACAAATCTTTTTTTCTAAAAATATTTTTAATGCCTTATTTCCTGGTACCTCATATACAATCCCATTATGACCTTCACCTAAAAATTCTGCTTCTCTAAAAAGGTTTTCCACTTCTTTATCAAAATCCGCTGAATATGCATATGTTCTAGCCATCACACCCTACCTTATTAAGTATTTGTACTATTATATTATTAATATTAATATAATATTCAATTAGTGATATTTATCTATTATGACAAATATAAATTTATATCTATTCTTATATGCATTACTCCAAGACCAATAACTTATTTGTATATAATTCTTATTAAAGGTTTAGGCTCTGTTAGAAAAAATCTAACAGAGCCTAATTTTAAATTAAATCTTGTTTTTGTAGGAAGTTATATAATGCACCTAACTTATTTGCATTATTTCCATATTTACATATTCTAACTAATGGTCTAATTGTTGCATCATCATTATTATTCATTACTTCATCTATCTTCTTATTAACCTCTTCTAAAAATCCTTCTCTTTCACAAATAGCTCCACCTAGTATTATTACTTCTGGATCATAAGTATATTGAATGTTATATATTCCAATAGCCATATATCTAAAGAATTTATTTACCTCTTCAATAGCTATCTCATCACCATTATCATACAATTCAAATGCTTTAACTCCATTAAATTCATCTATATTTATCCCTTTTCTATCTGCGATAGCTTTTGCTACTGCAAATGTTGATCCCGCTCTACTCCAAGATAAATATTTTTTATTTACAACATCTATATCTACGAAGCAATATCCAAACTCTCCACCATGTTTATGGATTCCTGTATGAATTTTTTTATCCTTAATTAAGGCTCCTCCAATACCAGTTCCACAAACTACAAAAGCAGAATCATTTGCATCCATTGCAGCCCCTCTCCAGCATTCACCTAAAGCTGCACAATTTGCATCATTTTCGATTTCAATTGGTAAGCTAGTCATTTCATTTAAAATGACTTTAAAATTTGGCCCATGAATATATGGTAATGCACTCATTCCTCCTATTATTCCGCTTACTGAATCTACAGCTCCTGGTGCACTTATAGCTACTCCCTCTAACTGATACTTGTCCTTTAACTCATTAACCTTATCTGCAATAGCTTTAAAAAATTCCTCTATAGTTTTAGGAATAGATATCTTTCCATTCTCTAAAAATTCTCCATTTAAATTTATTATAGACCATTTTACAGATGATCCTCCTATATCAAATGCAATATAATTACTCATACTATAACTCCATTCTATTTATATTTTTAAACCTTTACTTAAAATTTATTATCTAATATTCAAAAATACAATATTGTGCTAGACAACTCTTTATTTTTGTATATATTTTCTTAAGCACAGTATATATTTATCTAATTTAACATTTCTTTAGACTTTAGCTCATTCCATCTATTATTTAAATCATTACTTAATTCTTCTACATTATCACTTACAATATACTCTTGTACAAAGGTATAATTTAATCCAGTTAGCTTTCTTAAGCTATCATATTTTTCATGATTAATATTTATATAATCTTCTCCATAATCAATAATATTATCGTGAATTATAACAGGTATATCAAAACTTTGAATTTCCTTAAGAAAATTTTTACTTTTATCACTATTCTTTGATATTGATAATATATTCACTGCATCTGCATATCTATCATCTTCAAAAATAAATTTTAAAAATGTTTTTGCTGCTTCAGGGTACTTTGTATTCTTAGAAATTCCAAACCTATAATCACCGTAAACTATTATTTCATTAATTTCTGGTAATGGAAAAATTCCTATATCTTCGACATTCATTCCTATATCCTCTAATTGATATTTATAGTTAGAATTCCAAAATATCATAGCTACTTCTCCATTTTTTATATCTTTTTTACATTGCTCCCATTCATAATTTAATAAATCCTCTTCACAATATCCCTCTTGAACTATTGTCCTTATGAAGTTTAAAGATTTATATAATCCATTCCCTTCTTCTAGTATATTTACTGAATTTAATATAACTTCATCTTCAAACTTATTATTAAATGCATATGGTAATGTATCTATCCACGTACTCATTGTCCAACTATTTTTATAATTTATAGCCATAGGAACCTTATTTATTGCTTTTATTTTTTTACAAACTTCAAAAAATTCTTCATTTGTCCTTGGTATACCTTCAATACCTGCTTCTTCAAAAACTTTTTTATTATATAAAACTCCATTCCATGATATAGAGCTATCTATATTGTATAATTTCCCATCACTACCAATCCCACTAGAATAATTATATATACTATCTTCATCAAACCCCAATCCATCTAAAGGCATAAAATACTTACTATATTCACTTATCTTTATAGCTGCAGGAACTAACGTTATATCTGATAATTCACCTACTGTAGCCTTTCTTTGAAGTATCTCTTCTGCATCTCCGATAAGCTCCAGTTCAACTTTTACCCCTGGATGCATTTCTTCAAAATCACTAATTAAAGCTTCTAATTCTGCTTTTTTATCAGTTCTATTACTAACAAACCGTATTGTTCCTTCTAATTCCTCATCACCTTTAGCAGTTATATCATTAATATTATTTTTATATATAGCTGTACAACTAATAAAAATACTACTAATAATCATAAGATATACACCTAGTAAGATTCTCTTCATTTTATGTTTATTCATAAATTCTAACCTCTTTCATAATACTTAATAAATATTACTCTTATTCACTCACCCTATTATTTCTAAAACTATTTGGTGTTGCTCCTGTTATCTTCTTAAATGCTCTTCCAAAAGTTATAGAATCGTTATATCCCACATTTTCTGCTATTTCATAAACCCTCAGATTTGTTGTTAATAATAAATCTTTTGCAACCTGTATCCTATATCTAGAAAGGAAATCATAGAACCCTTCCCCCATCTCCTTTTTAAATAGCTCTGATAAATAATTCTGACTTAAAAACACTTCATCCGCCACTTCTTTAAGTGTTATATTTTTATTGAAGTTTTTAATAATATACTGCTTCGCCAATTTTATAGCTGTAACATTTGTTTTTTCATTCTCATCATATATATTATTATTCATTTCTTCTGATAAACTTAAAATATACTTTTTGGCCTTACTTTCACTACTAATATTATTTTTTAACTTTCTAAAAAGCCTTGACTGTTCACGTAACTGCTAAACTTTATCAGTATATTCAATAATAAATACATTCTTATCGTTTTCAACTAAGCTGTCAGCTTTACTTATAATATCTTCTGTTAATTTATTAATTAAATTTACTTCGCTACATTCTAGATAGAACACTATATATACGTTATCTTCAAAATAAAAAGATAAATATTCTACATCTTTATTTAACTCTAATATATCTCTTATAAAATTACTTATTATTGTTTTATCATTATTTCCATCTCTCTGAACAATTGTCATCTTATACTTATAATTTTCATTTAACTGTATATTCTCTAAAAGTGATCGGTCTGTTTTATAATTTGTTTCAACATTTGAAAATAATATATGTTTAAAAAAGTCCCTTTTTAATACCTCTATTGATTTACTTAATAACTTATCTTGTTTCTTATTTTCTTTAATTTTAACTTCTACTTCTTGAATCACCTTTTTAAGCTCTTCTTGCTTTATAGGTTTAAGTAAATAATTAAATGCTCCTGATTTCATTGTATCTCTTACATATGTAAATTCATCATATCCACTTAAAACCACAAACATAGGAGGGTTGTCCAATTCTTTTGCTGACTTCTCTATTAATTCACTTCCCGTCATTATAGGCATCTTTATATCTGTAATGACCAAATCAACTTTATTATCTCTTAAATATTCTAGTGCAACTGCCCCATTATTAAAGTCTGAAATTACTTCATGTTGTTCAAATAATCGTTTTATTATCTTAGTTAATCCTAATCTAATAATTTTATCATCATCTACTACTACTATTTTCATAATTCCTCCTGAAGCTTATAAATTATAGTATAATTCATACTAAAATTATACATTAAATGTTTACATTTTTAAATATATTACTTTTTAAATAAATTTTATTTTTTTTACTATATTATGTATAATTAAATTAAATAAAATTTCTAATCATATTTAACTCTATGGGATGGCAATTATTATGTTTAAAATGAATTTATCAATTAAAAGACTCACTATATTTATTTTAATTTTTATGTATGTTATATATTTTTTAGCTACTTCATTAAACTTATATTCATATTCTAAATATGAATTTAACAAAACAGAAAAAGTAGTTAAAAATTTCAATTCAAGTCTGAGCCAACAGATAATAGAAAAACTTAACAATATTTCTGATGTATCTAAATACCCATTACTTATCCCAGAAGTAAGCAAACTTAATGCTATTCTAAATGATAATAACAATAGTGAAATTACTGATTATAACTATTTAAAATATATCTGTGAAATGATGTTAATCCAAAATGATTCTATAAACGGAGCTTATATATATGACCTAAAAGGTCGTGGAGTTTTCTCCAGCAGAAATAGTTCAAACTTTAAATTAATCAATCCAACCTTAGAAAATTGGTTTCAAGAAGCTTTATTATCAGATAGCCAAACTAATATTTTTACAAATATAACTGAAAATAATATATTTGATATCGAAATTGATAGCTCTACTAAATTAATAGCATTAACTAGGAAGATTATTGATTTAACAACAAATCAACCTACTGGTTTAATCCTTGTGACAGTACCTGTAGAAAACTTTTTAAACCTATTAACTAACGATTTACCTTTTAATAGACAAGTTATTTCTATCCATGATTCTGATGGTAATCTGATAATGACTACCAATAAAGATTTTATTATAGATAACTATTCTATTAACACAGATTATAAAAGTTCAGAGCCCACAATTAGCTATATAACCGAAGGAATAAAATATGTTAACTGTAAAAATTATATTCCTGAATCTAATTGGATTCTTACTAATACTATGCCAAAATCTGAAGTATTTAGAGTTAATAGTTTATATATAATATTATTTTTTATAAACTTAATTTTCTTCTTAATACTAACTATAATTTTATATATATTCTTTATACGAAGAATATTTAACCCAATAAAATCCTTAATAGTTAATATGGTGGCAAATAATTTAGAAAAAAATCTTAACTCTACTATCTTATATAATAAAGATGATGAAATAGGATTATTAATTAACTCTTATAATAAAATGAAGATCCGTATAAATGACTTAATAAATATAAATTATAAAAACCAAATTGAGCAAAAAGAATTGGAACTACGACAATTACAAAACCAAATTAATCCCCATTTTATATATAATACCTTAGAATCTATACACATGATGGCTGAAATTAATGATGATTTAGAAACCTCAATAATGGCAGAATACTTTGGTTCTATAATTAGATATAGTATGAATAGAAAAATCAATACAGTTACATTAAATAAAGAATTAGAAATAATAAACAATTATATATATCTACAAAAAATACGTTTTGATCAACTATTCACCATTGAGAATTTGGTTCCTGATGAATTATTAAATTGCGAGATAATCAAAATGATAATCCAACCTTTAATTGAAAATGCTATCTACCATGGACTTAGTGAATGTAGTGGTGATGGTAAAATAATAATTCAAGGTCAAAAAATAGATAATAATTTATTATTATCTATCTCTGATAATGGTATTGGTATGGATGAATCAACTCGTGATAATCTAAACGACTATATTAATGATAAAAATAATAATTTTAAAGGCATCGCTTTAAGAAATATAAATAGAAGATTAAAGCTTAATTATGGCTCTAATTATGGGTTAGAAATATTCAGTATTAAAGGTAAAGGGACATCTATGGTTCTAACTCTTCCTTTCATAATTAAATAATCTTTATATTTACCCCAAAATTTTCCCCATGGATTCTTATCCATGGGGTTTTCAGATTATATATTTAATGATCTTAACTTATGAATCATATCTATTTGAGTACTATACATATCTTCTCTTTCATTTATATATATCCTTTTTAACTCATTATCATCTTCATTATTAATCTTTTCATCCATATCTCTTATTAGTTCTCCTATCTTAAAAAGATGTAAAGCTAACTCTAGAGCATTTTTAGATTCTTTCATAAAAATATCCTCCCATAAACCTCTTAAACTACCTTAACTTTGGTAAATCTTCAAGAGTTATTAAAAAATCATCATTAAAAAATCTTTTTAAAACATCATTTGAGTTCCATACAATTTTTTCTGATACATTATTCCAAACCATAAACCAAAGCCAATAAGCTTTTGATGATTTTATAAGTTCAGGATCAGGTATTGGGCCATTCTCTCCTAATGCTAACGGTTTTTTAGTAGTTGGAATACTATAAAAAGTATTATACTCTTCAATTAATGGTCTATTATCTCCTAATGATGAATAATAATCTGCACTATTTATATCTACCACATCATCACCTGGATACCACTCTTTATCCGGGGAATTCCACACCCATATTAAATTATTAAGATTATGATAATTAACGTATCTATCATACATTAATCTATATAATTTAATATAAGCTTCTTTTCCATATGCTCCCCACCAGAACCAACCACCACAAGCTTCATGAAGTGGTCTCCAAAGTATAGGTACATTAGCATCTTTAAATTTTTTTAATTCATAAGCAATCATATCTAAATCTCTAATCAAAGCTAAATTTTCTTCAGTCCCATCAATAAGTGCTTTAACAAGATCAAAACTTGTGTTTTTTGTATAAAAACTTTTATCCTTTCCATTCAAAGGCGAAAACCAATGCCAACAAAAAGTAATTATTGCATTAGTATTCTTTGCCCAATATAAAGCAGCCTCTACACTTCCTTTATTATTGACTAATTCATCTATACATTCAAATGTACTTTCTGGTGTTTCTATTTCCCCTGAATAACTTAGAAAATCAAATCCCAATATAGCTGGAACCTTTCCTGTAACTCTTCTTATATATTCAATATCTGGCATAGTTGCTTTATTACAATGTTGTCCACTTATTATTCCTTTTTCAAATATACTTGAAAAATATTTCATCAATTTTTTGCATTCAATGCTAGCATTTTTATTAGATAAACTAAAGTTAGGAATATCTAATTCACTTATCTCTTTTTCTTCCATCAATTTTTTGCTCATTTTTCATTACTAACCTTATTTGTTAAATATCTTATAGGAAATAATCCTCCAAATACTATTATCAAATTTACTACTATAACCATAATATAAAGAACTTGTGCTGATGGATTTTTCCCTACTAATATTAATCCTAAAACTGATATGCCTAGCATTCCACAACCTATAGCTTGTATAAGTTTTATAAATGTAAGTATAGATGTTAAATCTATATCACTTCTTTTACTTTTTCCCTTTCTCTTTCTATCCTTTCCACATGATGACATGCTACATATCCTCCCTTATATTGAAGTAGTTCTGGTTCTTCCTTTTCACACTTTTCTGTATAGTAAGGACATCTTGTATGGAATTTACATCCTGATGGTGGATTAATTATGCTCGGCATATCTAAAGTTCTTAAAGGTAACTCTTTTGAACCTCCATCGGATCTCTTTCCAACACTTTGAGGCACCGCTGCAAGTAAGGCATGGAAATATGGATGTTTAGGATGATCGATAGCATCATATATATTATTTAACTCAATAATTTTTCCTAAATACATTACAACAAGTCTTCCATTTTTAGCGATATATCTTGCAGTTGCTAAATCATGTGTTATATAAACAAAAGATATATTGTACTTTTTATTCATCTTAGTCATTAAATCTATAAGTGAAATTCTTAATGATACATCAACCATTGATACAGGTTCATCAGCAACTATTAATTTAGGCTTAACAGATAATGCTCTTGCAAGTAAAATTCTTTGTCTTTGTCCTCCACTTAATTGATGAGGATATTTATATAAGAATTGCTCTTGTGGAACTAATCCAACTTCAGCAAAATATTCTTTTAATATTTTCTCAGCTTCTGCTTTATTCTTAGCTATTTTATGCTGTAATAACGGCATAGATAAAGATTGGAATATTGTTCTATTTGGATTTAAAGCAGCAAAAGAATCTTGATGAACCATCTGAACTCCTAATCTATAATCCTTAAACTCAGCTCTCTTTAGCTTACTTATATCTTTTCCTTTATATAATATTTTTCCTTTAGTCTGTTTATGAATTCCAACAATTAATTTGCCTAATGTAGTTTTTCCGCATCCACTTTCTCCAACTACCGCTACAATTTCTCCTTCTCCAACCTCTAAGTTGATATCAGATAATACCTTAACTTTTTCCTTTTTATTAACTCTATTATCGAATTCTATGCTTATATTATCTATTTTTAATAAACTCATTTTACGCACCTTCCTCTGACTTTACTGTAGTTAGACGTTCTGCAAATTCATAACATCTAGTGCATTTAGTATCATTTACAAAGTACATTACTTTAGTCTTTTCTCTACTTCCCTTACATTCACCAGCTAAAAAAATACTACAACGTGGAGAGAATTTACATTCATTAAATTCTTGAGTAAGGTTTGGAGGATTTCCTGGTATAGCTTTACGCTGTGTAACGTCATCATTTAATGTTGGTATTGCATTTAATAACCCTTTAGTATATGGATGAGATGGTTCTTCAAATACATCGGCAACTTCACCAAATTCTACTAGCTCTCCAGCATACATAACTGCAATTCTATCTATTACTCCTGATATAACTGAAATATCATGAGTTAAAAATATTAAAGTTACTCCTAGTCTTTCGTGAATATCTTTTAATAAATCTAATATATACCATTGAGTTATAACATCTAAAGCAGTTGTAGGTTCATCAAGTAATATTACCTTTGGATCTAATACAAGGCTTAAAGCTATTAATACTCTTTGCTTCATTCCACCACTTAATTGGTGTGGATAATATTCAAGTACATTCGTATCTAGTCTTACATATCTTAATACTTCTTCTGCTTTTTTTATAATATCTTCGACTGTTCTGCCTGGATCATGAGCTAACACAGTTTCAATAAAATGCTCCTTTATCTTTAATACAGGATTTAAAGCATTTTGTGCAGCTTGAAATACTGTAGCTATCTCTTTCCATCTATATTCATTAAACTCATCAGTGCTTAGCTCTAATAAATTAACTTTCTTGTCATCTTCATCATAATAATAAACTTCTCCCGATGTTATCTTTCCAGGTGCTTGTACAAGATTTAATATCCCTGAAGCTAAAGTTGATTTTCCGCTTCCACTTTCACCTATTACTCCTAATACTTCATTTTTATATATTGTAAAAGAAACATTGTCACATGCTCTTAGCTTTCCATTTTTTAAAAAGAATTCTATTGTAAGATTTTTAACTTCTATTAAAGGTTTCATAATGTACCCTCCCTATTTACGTAATCTTGGATTCATTGCTTCATCTAACCCATTTGCGAAGAAATAACATCCTAATTGGAATAAAACTATTCCCATAATAGGTGTCATAAAATAAACTATTGGTCCAAGACCACCATATAAAACTGCTGATTGTGACATTGCCATCTGTATCATCATTCCCCAATGGCTGCCTTTAAAAGGAACTAATCCTAAAACCATTAATGAAACTGATGTCATTATAGCTCCCTTCATTATTGCTATAAAGTTTATAGCTATAAATGAAGTTATATTTGGCACTACATCTTTTATAATAATGTTAATTGTGCTTATTCCCATTACTCTACTTGCCTCAATAAAATCCTTATTCCTTATTACAAGCACTTGAGATCTTATAGCCTTTGCAAGACCAGCCCATGACCATAAGCTTAATACTAATCCAAATAATATATCATTACTTACGTTTATAACCATTGAAAGCACCATTGTTACAGGTAAAGTTGGCATAGTTAAAACTATATTTGTTATTAACATTAATATTTCGTCAACTTTTCCTCCAACAAGACCTGCTGTTATACCAATTCCACATGCAAATACTATTGAAAATAATGCTGCATAAAAAGCAACTAATAAAACCGATCTTGATCCATTTATAAATAATGCTAAAATATCTCTTCCTGCATAGTCTGTTCCTAAAATATGAGCTGCAGAAGGTGGTTTTAATCTTGCTAAGTAGTTTGATTCCGGTGCAGGCACCACCATTGGTCCAAAAATAGCAAGTAATAAGAAAAATACTAAAATTAAAAATCCTACTCTCGCCATCTTATTTCTCCAAATTACTTGAAAGAATTCCTTTAGCGATGTTAAAAATGTTCCTTCTTTTTCAAAGGTTTTTATTTTATTTACACTTGCTGTACTATTCATATCTTATTTCTCCCTTAATCTTGGATTTAATTTAGTATTCAAGAATTCTGCAAATAATCCTGATAATAATACCATTACAATTATCATTAGGAACATTCCTTGCATAAGAGGATAATCTCTCCTTGAAATAGCTGTGGTTAGGTAATATCCAACACCTGGATAAACAAATAAATTTTCTATTAAAGGTGATCCTCCAAACATCATTCCAAATGATATAGCAACGCTTGTTACCATCGGAAGCATTGCATTTCTTCCTAAGTAGCTAAATATAATACGTTTATTTGATATACCTCTAGCTTTTGCATAATTTATATAATCTTCACCTAAAACTGACATACAGTTTGCTTTCATCCCCATTATCCATCCAGCTAATGTAGTTAAGAAATATGCTAAGATTGGTAATGCTGCATGACTTAATACATTTAATATAAATTCTAAGTTAAATCCTGGTGTAACTGATGAGTCATATGCACCTTTTGATGGAAATAATCCAAGTGTTAATGAAAATAATAAAACTAATAAATATGCAACTATATAATCTGGAATAGATCCTAAAACTGCTTGATATCCAGTAAGAACACCATCTAACAACTTACTTCTCTTCCAAGCTACATAAATTCCTAGAATTACTCCTACAGTAAATGATAGTAATAATGATATTGAACATACAAGTAATGTCCAAGGTAGTGCCCCTAAAACTATTTTAGACACTGATTCCTTAAAAGACATAGATTGTCCTAAATTTCCTGTTGCAATTCCCTTTACATATGATACAAATCTCTCAACCACCGGTTCATCTGGGTCATAATTTAAAGCTAATTTTGCTTTGTTGTAGGCTTGTTCATATGATAATTGACTTGATCTCATATATTCTTGCGTCAATGTATCGACTGGATCTCCTGGCATTGCTTGTATTACGAAAAATATTAATAATAGCGAAGCTAGCATTGTTGCAAGACAAGTAGCTAATCTTTTCATGTCAAATCACCTCTTAATTCTAAATATAGGGCTGTTAACTAACAGCCCTATTTACTTTAACTTTTTTATAAATAATTATTTAATGTAATATAATTCTTCCCCTCTTATCATCTTTCCTATAAGAGCACTAGTTGTACCTGACCAGTAGAAGTCACTTAATTGTTCTCCTGTTGGAGCTTCAGCCATTGAAAGCTTTGGATTATGAATTCTAAATACATAGTACTTTTCAGTTACAGGAATAAACCACACATTATCATTAAAAAATTGTGCAAATTCTTCTGTCACAGCTGTTATTTCTTCATCATTTGCTGCATCAAATAACTCTGTCATTTTATCTGAGTATTGGAACTCTTCTCCAGTTTCATCATTTTTCCAAACTAATTTACCTTGCTCTGGGAATACTAAGTTCATACCTCTTTGTCCATACCACCAAATTCCGTTGTAAGCTTCAAATGGATGTTGAGTATTAGTTGCTGACGCAAATCCATCTATAACCATATGTCCTTGTCCAGATGTTGCATAATCGTTATACGCTGCTGCTTCTTTTGGTGTAAATACTGCATTTAATCCAAATGATGTTAACATATTTGCTGCTGCTTCTCCCATTACAACATATGCAGGATATTCACCAACACCAGCTACTATGATTTCTGGACTATCTCCATTAGCATCAACCCACTTATCACCTTTTTTGCTCCATCCAGCAGCTTCTAAGCATTCAGCTGCTTTTTCTAAGTTAACATCATAATTATCTAGTGTATTTAAGAAATCCTGACTTAGATACTTATCTCTTATTGAAGGTGGAAGTCCAACTGCATACTCATCCCCTTTTACCATTCCTGGTTCAGATACTGGAGCTATTTGAGCTGAATCTATGATATACGCTATTGCTTTTCTAACATTTACATCGCTAGTTGGGTATGTTTGAGTATTCATACAGAAACCTAAAGAACTAAACTCTGGAACTACCATTTGTCTTATTGTATCTGCATTATTCTCAGCTACCTTTTGAGCTAAATCAGGAGATAATCCCATACCTTCTGCATCATAATCTCCATTCGAAATTGCTAATGCATTTGATTCTGTACTTGTTGGTCTTATACCTCTAATTTTTTCTATATAAAGTGGTACTCTATAATTAGGATTTTGTTCAAATATAATTTCAGCTGATGTCATTGTCTTTGGAACATATGCACCTGAACATTTTATACTCATTAAATCTGGTAAGTAATTATTAAGCTCTGTAGTAGCTTCATTAACTTTTAAATCTCCATCAGTAGTGAATTTAAAGTTTCCATCATCATCAAGCTCTCTATTATTATTAAATTGTTCTTCAAAAACCTTAGCAAATTCACCATAGTTTTCAGCTGGATACATCAAAGGTGATTTTAATACATAATCAAGTAATAACGCAGAGTCCTTGTTGTACTTTATTTCTACCGTTAAATCATCTACTTTAGTTACCGATTCAGCGTAGTACGCTATATTGTTTACAGTCATTTCTATAAATAGATTACACATTAAATCATCTGCAGTAATAGCACTACCATCACTCCATTTAAGACCATCTTTTAATTTCATAGTTAATACACAATTTTCAAACTCATAACTTTCTAATAATGAAGGTTTAAATGTTTTTTCTGGTTGAGAGCTGTAATCACATAGATAATCGAATATTAATGGTTGCATTGACCAATCTGGTCCACCATTTACTAATGGATTACCATGAGCTGCTGCTCCTGGCGTAAATGATACCATTGTACTTAATACAGTTCCTGCTACATCAGCTTTTTCACCCTCAAGCTTAGCATTCTTTAACACAGTATCTACACTTATTACTGAGTCTAAAATTGATTCAGATGTAACATTTTCATCTGTTGCTGTTCCTGCATTTTGATTTCCGCATCCGATTAATGATGTAACACTTAAAGTCAGCGCTATAGCTACTGCTATAATCCCTTTTAACTTATTTCTCTTCATGATTCTCCCCCTACTTTTTAAAAGATTTATAATTTATTTATTTGATGTTTTTAGTATAAATCTCGTAAAATCCTCTGTAAACGTTTCTGAGTATAGGGAATAATTATCGTATATATATATTAAGATTTGTATATTTTTTATTGTCACTTTTTATAAATATTAGTTTCACTAAATACTTAAAAATAAAAAAATATGCTAAACTTTTTAACGCTTAGCATATTTTTATTAAATTTATACTTGAATTAGATGTAGTAGCTTACTTGAATAATCTCCATATAAATCTGTAATATTAAGTCCTCCATGCATTAAGACTCCACCTGAAAATACTTCTTTAGTACCTTCTAACTTATACATTTTATCTTCTACTAATCCCTTTAACTTTATTCTTCTACTATGATAATTTGCTCTTCCCAATACTTGCACACAAGTAACTAAAACTTCTTTTTTATCCTTAGATACAACTTCCCAAGAATCAAAACTATGATTTTCTGAGAAATTTTCTATACGATAATAGTCTCCTGTTCTAACTAAATCATTATATTTATGATACATTTCAACTTGTTTTGGAATCATCTCTCTATCTTCTTTAGGTATTCTAGTAACGTCTAATTCATATCCAAAGGTACCTGCTAATGCTACATGACCTCTTGTTTCAAAAGGTGTACTTCTTCCGACTGTATGATTAGGACAATCACTAACATGAGCCCCAATACAAGAAAGTGGATATACCATAGCTGTTCCTTCTTGAATCTTTAATCTTTCAATAGCATCTGTATCATCAGAACACCATATTTGTGGACTATAATATAACATACCTGGATCAAATCTTGCCCCTCCACCTGAGCAATTTTCTAATAATATATGAGGAAAATCTGTAGTTAATCTATCCATCATTTCATAAACAGCTAAAACATATCTATGTAATAACTCTCCATGTCTTTCTGCCGGAATACATTTACTACCTAAATCAGTTATTTGTCTGTTCATATCCCATTTAACATAAGTTATATTAGCACTTGAAAGAACCTTTTTAACACTTTCATAAATATAGTCTACTATTTCTTTTCTAGATAAATCTAAAACATATTGTTCTCTACATAACGCAGGTGTACGACCATCAATATGAATACACCAATCTGGATGAGCTCTATATAAATCTGAATCTGGTGATATCATTTCTGGTTCGAACCATATACCAAATTCCATTCCTAACTTATTTACTTCATCTACAAGATATTTTAATCCACCCTGTATTTTTTCTTCATTTACTATCCAATCTCCTAATGATGAATTATCCTTATTTCTCTTTCCGAACCATCCATCATCCATTACTAGCATCTCTATTCCTAAAGATGATGCTTCCTTAGCTATAGATAATAACTTTTCTGTATTAAAATCAAAATAAGTTGCTTCCCAGTTATTTATTAATATTGGACGTTTCTTATCTTTAAATCTACCTCTAATTAAATTATTACGATATAAATCATGGAAGGTTCTAGTCATTTTCCCTATTCCTTTATCTGAGTAAACCATAACTACTTCTGGAGCTTGAAATTCTTCGTCTTTACCTAAAACCCATGTAAAATCAACTGGATTAATTCCCATAACTACTCTCGTAGTATCAAATTGACATCCTTCAACCTGAGTAAAAAAGTTTCCTGAATAAACAAAATTAAATCCATATACATTTCCACTTTCATCTGTTGCTGAACTATCTAAAAGAGCTATAAACGGATTATCTTGATGACTTGATTCACCTCGTACAGTCGATACAGCTTCCTTCCCATAACTTATTTTTTTTCTTGATATGTGTCTCTCTCTTGCCCATGATCCATGAAGAGAAATCATATCATAATTAATCCCATCGAAATCTATACACGCTGATAAAACCTTTGTTAACGCTATTGAATCTTCTGCACAATTTTTAACTCTTACACTTCTTGTAATTACATCTAGGTTTTCAAATACTGTATAAATTAAAATAACCTCAAGATTTAAATCATTATCTATACATGTTATTTCAAGGCTTGTACATTCATTATCATCTCCAAATGTTGCTGGTAATCCCGCTAACTTTTTCTTACCTTTATATATTTCATGAGATAAATATTGTAGTCTACAACTTGTATTTCCATTTTTATCCCTCACTTGAAGGCAACTTTCTCTAAAATCTCCTATACCATGAGTGGAGTATTCAGTGGGGAAACTATCATAGAATGATACTCTATCACGATTATTCTTTGATGGTACATATGGTGGCTCATCTAAACGTAAAAGATAATTTACATCCTCGTCAATTATCTTTTTTCCAAAATACACATGTCCAACAAATTGCTCTTCATCTATCACAGAAATGATATATGATGTATCTTTTGCATCTAGTTTGAATATTTTCTTATCCTCAATAAATTTTATTCCCATATTAAATTCTCCTATATTAAATAATTTATTATTTATCTTTTACCCTTAAGATATTATAGTTATTTATTTTATTCCATAGTATTTATAAAGTTAATAATATTAGTCAATATTACTGATTTTTTGTATATCTTTCTTTAATTAAAATTCCCTATTCTTTATATATATATATATCAATATTTTACCAATACTTATATTTCTCATTCAAGAAAAATATATAATTTATAAAGCAAAAAGAACTATCGCCTAATCCAGCGATAGTTCTTTTTTATTTATTATAAACTACTTACTTACTATTAAGTTTTCTCCAGTCATTTCTTCTGGTGCTTCTAAGCCCATAACACTTAACATTGTTGGAGCTATATCAGCTAACTTACCTGTGTTTAATTTCTTTCCTTCTGTGTGGTTTGATACCCATACAAATGGAACTGGTTGAGTTGTGTGAGCTGTAAATGGTTGACCATTTGAGTAGTCTATCATAGTTTCAGCATTTCCATGGTCAGCAGTTATAAATACTGTTCCATCTAATTCTAATACTTTGTTAACTACTTTTCCTAAACATTCATCAACTGTTTCTATAGCCTTAACAGCAGCATCCATAACACCAGTGTGTCCAACCATATCTGGGTTAGCATAGTTTAAGATAACCATATCATATTTATCTTGGTCTAATCTATTTATTAATTCTTCAGTTACTTCATAAGCACTCATTTCAGGCTTTAAGTCATAAGTTGCAACTTTTGGAGATGCAATAAGAGCTCTATCTTCACCTTCATTTTCTTTTTCAACTCCACCATTGAAGAAGAATGTAACGTGAGCATACTTTTCAGTTTCAGCTATTCTTAATTGTTTTAATCCTTTAGACGCAACGAATTCTCCTAAAGTATTATTTATACTTTGTGGCTTGTAAGCAACTTCAACACCTTCTAATGTCTTGTCGTATTGAGTCATAGTAACAAATACTAAGTCTAAGTTTTCTCTTTCAAATCCAGTAAATACCTTATCATTTATAGCTCTAGTTATTTCTCTAGCTCTATCTGGTCTAAAGTTAAAGAATATTACTGAATCATGGTTAGAAATTGTAGCTGTTGGAGCTCCATTCTTTTCTATAACGCATGGTAATACGAATTCATCAGTCTTATTATCATGGTATGATTTTTCCATACACTCAACAGCTGAAGAAGCAGTTTCACCTTTACCTAATACCATTGCATTATAAGCAAGTTCAACTCTTTCCCATCTGTTGTCTCTATCCATAGCATAGTATCTTCCTGATACTGTAGCTATTTCACCAACTCCGATTTCTTCCATAGCTTTTTCTAATTCAACTATAAAATCTTTTCCTGATGATGGTGGAACGTCTCTTCCATCCATGAATGCGTGAACATATACTTTTTCTATGTTCATATCTTTAGCTAACTTTAATAATCCTTTTAAGTGTTCTATATGAGAGTGTACTCCCCCGTCTGATAATAATCCCATTAAATGTAATGCAGAATTATTCTTCTTAACATTTTCTATAGCCTTTAATAAAGCTTCATTCTTTGCGAATCCGCCTTCATTTGCTTCCTTAGTTATTCTTGTTAATTCTTGGTATATAATTCTTCCTGCACCTATATTTAAGTGACCAACTTCTGAGTTACCCATTTGTCCATCTGGTAATCCTACAAACATACCACTTGCTTGTATTTCAGTGTGTGGATATTTTGCAAGTAAGTTATCGTAATTTGGCTTCTTAGCTTTTTCTACAGCATTACCATCACCATTTGGAGCTATTCCAAATCCATCTAATATCATTAACATTACAGGTTTCTTCGCCATAATTCCCTCCAAGTTATATAAAAATTTCATCTATTTTGACTCGTAAAAGCTGAATTTGAAATAAAGCATCATTTTAACAAATTTCTTAGCTTTAAGATATAATTGGTATAATATATATATCTTTAATCAAATTCTTTTTTATTATACTATAATTATATAACCTTCACAACTAAATAGCTATTCTTGTAAACGTTTGTTGAAAATTTTTCCTATGAAATTTCTTTAGTAAATTTTATAATATTTGACCTTTTTTCTTATCTTTACATCATTGTTAATTACACTGTATTAATTGCTTTTATTTTACTTTAATACTTATTTTTAGGTCCTCTAAAAACTATATATTTTCTAAGCTGGTTCTATAAAAAATAGAATCTTTAACAAATGTAATTTTAACTGCTCTTGAATTTTCAAAATCAATTATATATGCTAATCTAATAAATTGCATAAAAAAGAGATAACCCACTTAGAGTTATCTCTTTTAAGTTATATCTATTTTAGTAATTAACTATTGCAGCAAAGTCTGAAGCAACTAAGCTAGCTCCACCAACTAAAGCACCATCTATATCAGATTGAGCCATTTGAGCTTTTATAGTTCCTGGCTTAACAGATCCACCGTATTGGATTCTTACTTTATCAGCAACTTCTTTACCGAACATTTCAGCAACGATTCCTCTGATTGCCATTATTGTTTCGTTAGCTTGCTCATCAGTAGCAGTTTTACCAGTTCCGATAGCCCAGATTGGTTCGTAAGCTATAACAACTTTTTCTGCTAAATCAGCTGATAAACCTTCTAAGTCAGCTTTGATTTGAGCTCCAACTACTTCGTTAGTTGTTCCGTTTTCTCTTTGCTCTAAAGTTTCTCCACAGCAAAGAATTGGAGTTAAGTTGTGAGCAAAAGCAGCTTTAACTTTCTTGTTTAAAGCTTCATCTGTTTCGTTGAACATTTCTCTTCTTTCGCTGTGTCCTAAAACAACATAGTCAACACCCATAGCTTCTAACATTCTTGGAGCGATTTCACCAGTGAAAGCTCCTTTTTCTTCAAAGTGCATGTTTTGAGCAGCAACTTTGATGTTTGATCCTTCTACAGCTTTTAATACAGCATCTAAGCAAACAAAAGTAGGACAAACTACTACATCACAAGTAGCATCCTTTACTAATGGCTTTAATTCATTTACTAATTTAACAGCTTCTTCTGGAGTGTAGTGCATTTTCCAGTTTCCAGCAATAATAGCTTTTCTCATTATAATCACCTCATACAATTTTTTTAATGAAACTCCTCCTATCGGAGGAGTAAGTTCAAATAACCAAATTAAAATTTGGATTTTCACTTAAGGTAGCACACTACTCACATACGTGTGTAGGTGTACACACTTGTATAACTTCCAATAACAAAACATAAAATTTTGATTATCAGTTAAGTTCGCCTCACTAAATCAGAGATTTAGTGGCTTAAGGAAACACCTACTCACATATGTTCGTAGGTGTAAGTTCGAGTACCCAAATTAAAATTTGGACTCTTACTTAGCCCTGCATAAGTGCGAGCTACAAAATCGAAGATTTTGGCTCTTACTTATCGTTTAAAGCAGCGATTCCTGGTAATACTTTACCTTCTAAGAATTCTAATGAAGCTCCACCACCTGTAGAGATGTGAGTCATCTTATCTCCAAATCCTAAGATGTTAACAGCAGCAGCTGAGTCTCCTCCACCGATAACTGTTGTAGCATCTGCATCAGCCATAGCCTTAGCAACAGCTATTGTTCCTTTGTTGAAGTTTTCGAATTCGAATACTCCCATTGGTCCGTTCCAGATAACAGTCTTAGCATCTTTTATAGCATCAGCATATAAAGCTTCTGTCTTTGGTCCGATATCTAATCCCATGAATCCTGCTGGAATGTTTTGATCTTCAGTAACTGTAGCTTCAACATCCTTGAATCCATCAGCAATTCTGTGGTCTACTGGTAATAAGAATTTAACTCCGTTAGCTTCAGCTTTAGCTATCATTTCTTTAGCGTAGTCCATTCTATCGTCTTCACATAAAGAAGTTCCGATTTCGTATCCTTGAGCTTTTAAGAATGTGTAAGCCATTCCTCCACCGATGATTATTGTATCAACTTTTTCTAATAAGTTGTTGATAACAGCTATCTTATCAGAAACCTTTGATCCACCTAATATAGCAACGAAAGGTCTAACTGGAGCATTTACAGCTTCTCCTAAGAACTTTAATTCTTTTTGAATTAAGTATCCACAAACAGCAGTGTCAACAAATTTTGTAACACCTTCTGTTGAAGAGTGAGCTCTGTGAGCAGTTCCGAAAGCATCATTAACGTAGATATCACATAAAGAAGCTAATTCTTTAGATAATTCTTCTCCGTTTTTAGTTTCTTCTTTTCTGCATCTAGTGTTTTCTAATAATACAACGTCTCCGTCTTTCATATCAGCAACAGCTTTTCTAGCGTTTTCGCCAACAACTTCTTCGTCTCTAGCGAATACTACTTCTTTACCTAACATTTCGCTTAATCTTACAGCTACTGGTGCTAAAGTCTTAGAAGCATCTTTTCCTAAGTGTGAGCAAAGTATAACTTTTGCTCCATTTTCTACTAAATATTTGATTGTTGGAAGAGCTCCAACTAATCTATTTTCATCAGTTATAACTCCATCTTTTAGTGGAACGTTAAAGTCACATCTAACTAAAACTCTTTTACCGTTTACTTGAACGTCTTCGATAGTCTTCTTATTAAAGTTCATTCTCTTCACCTCATAATTTTATAAATAATTTTAAAATGAGCCCGGTCCTATAGGTATACCTTAGAGACCGGACCCGTTTTTTAGGATCTTATAAAAGTGCCTTTATAGGCATCTAATCCGTATTTAATTAACTATTAAATATTAAGCTAATTCAGAGAAGTATTTAATAGTTCTAACCATTTGGCTAGTGTATGAGTTTTCGTTGTCGTACCAAGAAACAACTTGAACTTGGTATAAACCATTTCCTAATTCAGAAACCATAGTTTGAGTTGCATCGAATAATGAACCGTACTTGATTCCGATGATATCTGAAGAAACTAATTCTTCTTCAGTGTAACCGAATGATTCGTTTGAAGCAGCTTTCATAGCAGCGTTGATTCCTTCAACAGTTACATTTTCACCCTTAACTACAGCAACTAAAATTGTAGATGATCCTGTTGGAACTGGAACTCTTTGTGCAGAACCGATTAATTTTCCGTTTAATTCTGGAATAACTAATCCGATAGCTTTAGCAGCTCCTGTAGAGTTTGGAACTATGTTAACAGCACCAGCTCTAGCTCTTCTTAAATCACCTTTTCTTTGAGGTCCGTCTAAGATCATTTGATCTCCAGTGTAAGCGTGGATAGTTGACATTATACCAGATTGAATTGGTGCATAGTCATTTAAAGCTTTAGCCATTGGAGCTAAACAGTTTGTTGTACAAGATGCAGCAGAGATTATAGTATCTTCAGCTGTTAATATATCTTGGTTTACGTTGAATACAACTGTTGGAAGGTCGTTTCCAGCTGGAGCTGATATAACAACTTTCTTAGCACCTGCATTGATGTGAGCTTGAGACTTAGCTTTTGATACGTAGAATCCAGTACATTCTAATACTACGTCTACTCCGATTTCTCCCCAAGGAAGTTTATTAGCATCAGCTTCAGCGTAGATTCTGATTTCTTTTCCATCAACAGTGATAGAATCTTCACCAGCAACAACTGTATCACCTAATTCGTATCTACCTTGAGCTGAATCATATTTTAATAAGTGTGCTAACATTTTTGGGCTTGTTAAGTCGTTGATTGCTACAACTTCATACCCTTCTGCACCGAACATTTGTCTAAATGCAAGACGTCCAATACGTCCAAAACCATTAATTGCTACTCTAACATTTGCCATTAAAGTTACCTCCTAAAATTAGATATTTATATTTAAAATTAAATTTTAAAGCTTGTTTAAATTGTTGCTTTTTATTATCTCACATATTTCTTTTCCTGTATTTTCGTCTGTAACCAATACAGCATTACGATTATACATTTCTGTTGCAATTATCGCATCAATCTTATTCTTCCCAGCAGCAACTGCAATATGTGTTCTAATTTTTTTAGCATTGTTTAAATTTATTCCTATAGAGTTATTTTCAGATATCATCTGACAATCTTTATTAAAATAACATCCATAAGCCTCTCCTATAGCTCCCATGTCCTCAAGTTTTTTTATAAACTCATCGGATGCTTCTCTTTTTTTAGCCATATGGATTGCATTACCAATTCCATAGATAAGTATATCTGCCTTTTGAATTGACTCAATTACATCCTTAACTTGACTTTCTTTAAGTAAACCATCAAGAACTTCTGCACTAACATTCTCTGGAATATGTAGAAGTTTATATGATGCATTAATTTTTTTAGCTAAAGAAGCTGCTAGCGTATTAGCTTGGCTCTCTACTTTTCGCCCCATACCACCACGAGCTGGTACTACTAATACATTGGAAACATTGTTGATTTTAGGAAATGCTTCTACAACCTCTTTAATCGTAGATCCACCAGTTATAGCAATTATGTTATTATCTTTTAAAATTTTCTTAACATAAGTTGCCGCTGCTTTTCCTAAATCTTTTAAAACAGTAGGATTACTATCTACATCTCCCGGGACTATTATAACATCTTTTAATCCTAAACAAGATCTTAAACACTCTTCAACATCAGCAAGACCTTTAAGTTCATGTATAAACTCTTTTAGTCTTTTGACTATTACTTTCCCATCTTCAGTAACACTCATACCTGGAGTATTCACTTCTATTAAGCCTTGAGATTTTAAAAAACTTATTTCAGTTCTTACTATTCTCTCACCTAAATTAAGTTCACTTGCTAAAACTCTTCTTCCAATTGGTTGGTTATAATATATAGTTCTTAAAATATTATATCTTTTTTCAAGAACTTCAACTAGCTCAGGAACTATCTTTTTTTGTAAGCTTAATATTTCCTGCACTATTAACCCTCCTTTTGGACCATTTATGTCCCACTACTATCTTTTCATGTCCCACCTATTTCATTATAAAGCATCTTTACTAAATTTAAAAGGCTTTCTGTAAATTTTTTATAATATTTTTATAATTGAGAAAAATAGAAATAGGAATATTCTTCTCCAAAATCCTGTCTTCCCTACGTCTGCTATATCCTTTTTCTCTTGCTAGAAGATTTTATTCCCATTTCCTCTCTATATTTTGCCACTGTCCTTCTTGATATATTCAGATTTTTTTTAGAAAGTTCTGTACATATCATTTCATCGGAAAAAGGCTTTTTCTTATCTTCACTATCAATAATCTCTTTTATGATATCTTTTATATTCTTTGCAGATACATTTTTACCATCAGAAGAACTTTTTGTACTATATCCCACTGTGAATAAATCCTTTATCTTAACAGTTCCGTAACTAGTTAAAATATATTTATCCTTAATAGCTCTACTTACAGTAGATTCATGCATGTTTATATCCTCTGCTATATCTTTAAGCATCATTGGCTTTAAATATTTTTTTCCTTTGTCTAAATATTCTTTTTGCCTTTTTATTATATCTTCTAAGATTATTCTTAAAGTATTTTCTCTATTATTAATACTTTTTATTAAAAACATAGCACTTCCAATTTTCTCTTTAATATAACTTTCAACTTCTTTATCACTTCCATGAAGAAGTAAATTTTTATATACTCCATTAATAGATAATTGGGGTACTATATCATTATTCATAATAACTATATACTCTTTATCTATCTTTTTTATATAAGCATCAGGAGTTATAAATTTCACGTCATCACCTGTATAATACCCTCTAGATGGCTTGGGTTCCAATTCTCTTATTATATCTCCATAATTTTGAGCTTCTATTTGAGATATATTTAAATATTTTGCTATATCTTTAAATTTATTATCAGCCACTAAATCTAAATAATTATTTATTATATTCTCCAGATTTAAATCTAATTTCTTTTTTCTTTTTAATTGGATTAAAAGACTTTCCTTTAGATTTCTTCCCCCAATACCTGCTGGTTCTAAATCTTGTAATATCTCTAGCGCTTGTACACATTTTTCTTCCGAAATATTAAATTTATTACATATGTTCTCTACAGTTTCGTCAAGGTATCCTCTACTATCTAAAGATTCAATCATGTAATCTATAATAATTCTTAAGTTCTTTACTTCTTTATTAGTATGTAATTGCTCATACAAATAACTTTTCAAAGTCTTTTTCTCAGACACAAAATTTAAAGGCGATACTCCCTCTTCATCATACTCTCCTTTAGAATATGAATTGTAAATACTATTATCATACTCCATAGATTCTATCATCTTTTTATATTGCTCGATTTCAGTATTCTTCTTCAAATTAAAATCACTATCAATAATAGGATTTTCTTCTAATTCTTTATTGATAAATTCTCTTAACTCACAAGCTGACATCTGTAAAATATTTATTGATAATTGCATATTTTGTGTCATTACAAGTTTTTGCTGCTGAGATAAATTCAGATTAAAATCTAACTTCATATAACATCCCTCTTTTGTTTTCTTTTATAAATACCACACTTTTAGTATACCTTTATTTTTAATATATTCCAATATATTCTTTGTAAAAGTTTACTGGAAAAATTATAAAAAAAGCTCGTGCATAAGCACAAGCCTTTTATTATTTCACAATAAAGAATAATCCACAAGGTTTAATTCCAGAGTGTATACCAACTGTACATCCAACCTTTGCATCTACGTATTCTATATCTTTTTCTTCTAAGTATTTCTTTAATTCAAAATATACATCTTCATTTAATAAGTCTGTTAATATAACTGGTTCTTTAAAATCAACATCTGCACTTTCAAAATCAGATATTAATTTCTTAAAAGCTTTTTTACTTCCTCTTACTTTATCCTTAACAGCCATCTTACCATCTTTTATTTCTAATATAAGTCTTAATCCTAATGCTGTTCCTATAGCACCAGCAACCTTTGGAAGCCTTCCACCTCTTACAAGGTTATCTAATGATTCAAAATTAAGAGTACATTTAACCTTATCTCTTGTATTTAAAATTTCTTCTTCTATTTCATGTATAGAAGCTCCATTATCTCTTAATCTACATGCTTTTAATACTAATATTCCAAGTCCTGATGTAACATTTCTAGAATCTATTACAACTATATCTTCTGTTTCCAGCATATCTTTAGCTATACAAGCTGATTGATATGTTCCGCTCATTTCTGAAGAAAGCACTAAAGTTACTATTTTATATCCTTGATCTAAATACTTTTTAAAAGTTTCTTCAAATCTAGTTGGAGTAATTTGTGCTGTAGTTGGTAAAACATTTTCTCTGTTTATTCTTTCAATCATTTCAGTTGGAGTAATATCAACTCCATCTAAATAACTATCTTCACCAAAATTAATTAATAAAGGCATAACTTCTATGTCATTCTTCTTTATTAAATCTACTGGTATATCAAGAGTACTATCAGTTATTATCTTAATCTTTTGCATAACAATTCCTCCCCATCCATTATTTCATATCCGGAAAGTCCATTTGTCTTAATGCTTCATATGCTATAATTGCAACTGTATTAGAAAGGTTTAGACTTCTAGTACTTGTCTTAATCATCGGCACTCTTATATTTGTATGAGCTTCATGTACTTCTTGTGGTACACCTTTTGACTCTCTTCCAAACATTATGAAGTCACCCGGCTTATAACTTTCCTCATTATAGTAATTACCACCATGAGTAGATGCTAAAAATATTCTTCTATCTCCATACTTATTTATAAAATCTTCATATGACTCATGAACTTCTAACTTTAACTCACTCCAGTAATCTAATCCTGATCTTTTTACTGCCTTATCATCAATACTAAATCCTAACGGCTTTATTAAGTGTAATGTTGAATTAGTTAACACACATGTTCTTGCTATATTTCCAGTATTTTGTGGAATTTCTGGTTGATATAATACAATATTCAAATTCAAGGAATTTCCCTCCAAAACAAAAAGCAAGATGATAAACACCTTACTCTATAATCTCTTATAAAAATAATAATACTATATCCAATTTTAATAGTCAAAGTTTTTTACAGATTGTTAAATAATATATTTTATTTCACTTTCCGGAAAAATTTCACTTATCTCTTTTTTGAAAAACTCCTTCATATCATCAAGTTCTTCCGTCTTATATACATATTTTCCATAACCAAATTGTCCATATTTATATTTACGCTCATCATCATTCATCGGTAATGTATTTTCTGGAAAAACTTCCATTATTACATTTTTTGCTCTTGTTGTATATCTATGAGATATTACCTCAAATGATGGTGGATTTTTCATACTCTTCGGTAATTTCTCTCTTAAGTCTAATAAAAGTTTTTTATAATCTTCTTTATAGTTATTATATAAAAATACCGGTGCAATTATAAACCCTAAAGGATAACAGGCATTAGCTATTTTTTCACACGCTTCTAATCGTAAAGTGATAGATGCAGTAGCATTTTCATACTCATTAATAACTTTATCTGTATTTAAAGTAAACCTCACCTCTGTTTTGCCGTTATGTTTTATATCTAACAAAGTATCCACATCATTAAATTTACTTACAAATCTAAATCGGCCATTAGTATTGTTAGCAAAAAATTCTATAGTCTTTTTTAACGATCCAGCATAAGGTTCCATTGGTAGTGGGTCAGATGTAGCTGATCCTTCAAATATGGTAATACTAGGCAACCTCTCATCAATATATTTTTGAGCTTGCTTTAATATATCATCAATATTTGAATTTATTTTAGCATATGGTTTATCTCCTAAATTGGTATTTAAATAACAATATTGGCATTGTCCCATGCATCCTGAATATAAAGGTAACTGATAATGAGCTGACGGTTTACAAGATTGAAATTTCAGTCCTTTCTTTACTCCTACTACTAATGTTCTCTTTCCTTCTTTGTAGAATTCAGGCAAATAATCATTATAAGGAATGTTTTGTTTAACTTTATTAGATGTGAGTATTATTTTCTCTACTTTAGTATTATCTTTAAAATAATTGTATACATTCTGTCCTATTTCATAATCTAATGAGCCTTTTTCAAATATAATTCTTTTGGGAATAAACATAAAATCACACTCCTTAGAATTATTTTCTGTATATTTAAAAATATAATTCTTAGGAATGTGATTTTCTATTCTTTATCTAATATAAACTTTTTAATAGCTTTAGCTACTCCATCATTTTTATTTGAATCTGTAATATATTGAGCTGCTGACTTTACTTCATCAATAGCATTTGCCATAGCAATACCAAGACCAGCATACTTAATCATGGATATATCATTTTCATTATCACCAATGCAAATAATTTCTTCTCTTTTTATTCCATATTTTTCACTTAAAACTTTTACTGAATTTCCTTTAGATACACCCTTAAAATTTATCTCTGTACTATGGTTACCTGAACCAAAATAAACTATATTTTCTAAGCTATCTAATTCTTTTCTTACTTTTAAAATATCTTTACTACTTGGTGAAAATGCTATACATTTAGCCATTCGTCCATTTTCTTTTTTAAAAATTTCAGCCCATTCTTTTTCAGTCTTTACAGTATAGTAATTTATATTTAAATGTTCATAATAAACTTGTTTTGTCATATAAACTTGAGTGCCCAGTTTACTGAACCAGTTATTACAATATATAGTGTCGGTAGTATGAAAATGAAACGGTACTTTATATTTATTTAATATTTTTAACACCTTCATACACTCTACTTCTGGTATTGCGCTTTCATATATAATATCATTAGTCTTTTGATCTATAACAATTGCCCCATTGGCTGCAATCACTGGAGAGTCCACACCTAAAAGCTGTGAAAAATATGCTGCATTATTATATAGCCTTCCTGTTGTAACAACAATTTCTACACCCATATCATGCGCCTTTTTTATAATGTCTTTACTAAATTCCGAAATCTTTTTTCTCTTTCCAAGTAAAGTTCCATCCATATCAATGCAAACCATTTTGTATTTCATACTTAACTCCTTTGTTCAAATACTAGCTATAATATATAATACCATCTAACTCTTAAGAATTACATAAAATATTCTAAATTTTTACTAAGAATATAGCAAAAATTTAAAAAAAGGAGCTAAAAAGCTCCTTTTTTCTATTATTGTGCTGGTGTTTGTCCTTCTGTATTTTCAGTTGGCTTCTCTTCTGGTTTTTCCTCTGGTTTTGGTGCTTCAACCTTTTTAGTTCCTCTTAAAACTATTGCATTCATAGGTTGATATACATCTGTAGATATTAATTCTCTATTAACTTCCACACCATTTTCATAAGTAATTAAATATCCTTCTGATTTATATCCTGGAGCTCCATTAAGCTTTGTTCTAGTCTTACCCTCTTCTAAAGTAGGATCATCTACATATTCTGTAGTATAGTCATACTTTTCTATTACATTATTGACAAGCTCATAAGTCTTATTGCCTTTTTCAGAAGTATTTCCATATACATTGAATGTAATTGTGCTTCCACCCATATAGCCTTCTATATATATTGGAGAATTATACGTATTTATAAATCTGTAATCTATATCTCCTTCGAAAACTGTAGCATCTAGGCTTGGCTCTGAATAACCAACCATCATTGAATGGTTATATCTTATTGTAGATCTTATGTTAGATGTTATTACTGCTCTATAAAGGAAAGTAGATATTTGACATACTCCTCCTCCATAATTAGGAACTACTTCACTTCCTACATATGTATTAGCTTCCTTATATCCATTTTCCGGAGTTGTATCTAATATAGTCTTATTATAACTAAATTCATCTCCTGGCATTAAAAGAGTTCCGTTTATATATCCTGTGGCTAATTGCATATTAGTAACTCTTCCAGTTCCATCATTAGTGTAAGAGCCACTAAAACTTCCTATTATTCCATCAATTTTATTTAATTCTTCTGCAGTTATTCTAGGACTATAATCTTGTAACTCTAAAGAAACAGTTTCTATTTTATTTGGATCAGGATCTATACAGTCAACTAATTTTGTATGTAATTCTTCTGCATTTATTTTCTTACCTATAACTTCTGGAGTTATATACTTCTCTCCATAATTTATAGTTATCGAAGCATCTACAGCAGGAATTTCTACCTCTGTATTTATCTTATCTTCGAATTCTTTAAGCTTAGCTTCATCATAAGTTAGTTCAGTATTAACTTCAGTATCAACTCCATCTTTTATGTAAGAGTTCTTTTTAAACATCCCTTCTTCTTTTCCATAAGCTAAAGCTTCTTCTGCAGTTTTATCCGCATTTATAGTTGAACCTATATCTGCGTACTTGATATTAAAACTTTTGTCACCAACAGTTACTGTTATACTTTTATCATTAACTAATGTAGCTAATTGATCATTTAAAATTGCAACTGCCTCATCCTTAGTCTTACCACTTAAATCTACTCCATAAGCATGTACCCCAGGATAAACTTTATCTTCCCAAGACTTTACTTTATTATTGATGTTAGCCATTACTCCTCCAACAGTTGCAGCTACTGCTAAAACTGCTACTCCTGAAATTGCAATAACTTTCTTATGTTTAGTAAAAAAGTCTTTAGTTCCATTAGAATTATTATTGCTCAAAAGCTTCATTCCTCCCCACTTTTTACATAAAATATAAAATTATGCTATTAGTACAATATAAAAACAGATATTTTTACAATATCTATTATAATTATAGACTATTCTCCCTCTTATTACAATTACAAAACCCTTACAATTATTTCCCATACCGAAAAATATTACAAATAATATTTTCTTAGTTGAACATTAAGAGTATAGAGTTAAGAGTTTAGTAATAAAGTCACCTTAGATGACTTTAAATACCTATAAATTTAGAAACTGAGTATCAATTTTATTCTTAATTTTTCACTTTTAACTCTTAACTCTTAATTTAAAAGGTGTTTCGTGCTTTATTTTAAACTGTTACTGTGGTTCTTACTCTTGATGTTTCACCATCTAAATCAAATGCTTCAATACTTATTTTTATTGGTCCACTTTGAGTAAATGGCAATGAAGACACTGGAATAGTAAACTCTGTATCATTAGCATCTACTGTTCCTATCCAATAATTATTTGCAAACAAATTATATCCTAGTAAATCTGCATCAGTATTTGCGTTCCATCTAATATTTATAGTATTTCCTCTCTTAGTAGCTCTAAGCCCTGTTACGCTTCTAGGTTGAATTAGATAGTCAATACTATTTGGTCCCCAGTTAGCATCTACAGGATTGCCAATACCTTGTACATTTGCACTTTCACTATATTGCCATACTCTCCATCTTGTCCATCCGCCTACATCTGGTGGATATGCTGGATTTCCTGGAATGGCTGTGTACATTGCAATCCAAAGAATCATATTCTTTAAAGGATAGCCTCTACCTGGAATAAAGAAATTATTATAAAGTTCAACATAGAAAGTTCCTGTATATAACATTATCCTTCTTCTAGTTTTCTTTTCAAATCTCTTTCTAAATCTATCAATCCAATTTACTACAGTTTCTACTGCAAGTGATTTATCTGTAGGTACTTCTACATCTATGACTGGAAATAAATCTCCATAATCTTTTTTCCCAAATCCTTCTTGTAAAACTTCGATAAAATCATCACATTGAGCATCTGCAGTAGTTAAATCATCAGCAGGAACGCCAAAGTGATATGCCCCAACTGGTATCCCATACTCTCTCGATTTTTGTGCAAACTCTAAGAACTTATTGTCTCTTCTAAATCTTCCTGATGCTGAACCTGAGGCTCTTAGGTATAAAAAATCTATTTTTGTAGCTAATACTGTAAAATCAACATTTTGCGTATACTCGTTTATATCTACTCCAAATAGACTTTTGTCATTTTTATTTTGCATAGTTCCTCCAAAATAAAGTTTTCCTTAATATATAGGATATTATTAAACTTTATAAATGGTTACTATAAATTTAATCATTAAAAATAACTGTATTACACTTAGTGTTGATTCTTATTAATATCTTTACTAAAAATAAAAAATAAGCTAGCTTACACTAACTTATTTTTTATCTCTTTAATATTCTAACATTAATTCAGTAATATATAACCTAAATAATCTATTACAAGTACTATTTATTACTTTAATAAATAAATTATTAACTATCCTTATATCATCTTCTAGCAAAATCTACAAAAACAAATTTATCTGGCCTATGTCTAGATTCAGTATATTGAAATAAACTAGTATCATCTAAATATGTATAGCTTTTTACTACTACTATCATTTCAAAACCTTTCATATCTAGGTACTTTTTATCCTCTTCTGTTGCATTCTGGACTGTTATCTCTTTTTTTGCATATGCAATTTTCAGCCCTAGCTCCCCCTCTATATAGTCATATAGAGATTCCTTACAGATATCATAAGTAAGATTTTCAACAAACTTCTGCACGATATAATCTTTATCTAAAATGATTTTTTCATCATCTACAGATCTCGCTCTTACTACTCTCCAGACCTTATCATCTCCAGATAGCTCCAACCCTCTTGCAATATTTTTTTTAGGAACTATACATTCTAAACTTTCAACTATAGTTTCTACCTTCATTCCTAGTTTTCCTGAAATCTCCTTAAAACTAACTACCCCTGATACAGGAAAATTAAATTTACCTATATCAAGTACAAAAGATCCTTTTCCCTTAGTTTTCTGAATATATCCATTCTGTTCTAACATATTCAGAGCCTTTCTTACAGTATCCCTAGACACATTGTAATCATTCATTATTTCTTTTTCAGAAGGAAGTTTATCATTTGCCTGATACTCATTATTCTCTATTTTATTTACCAATATATTGTATATGTTCAAATATTTCTTATCCATTTTATCACCAGAAATATTTTAACATAACTAAATGCTATTTCTCAATATAATAAGCAATCGATTCGTATGGTCTTAAGATAATTTCTTCTCCTAACTTAGCTGAATCTGAGTAGTTTGATAGTAATATATTAGAAGCTTTAATATCATTTAATATACTTTCAGGAATATTCACTTTAGCCTGCTTTCCATAGAAATTATTTAATACTACTAAACTCTTATTTTCATAATTTCTTAAATAAGCTAAAACTTCAGTATGATCTTCTAATATCATCTCTATATTACCTTTAGAAATTACATCATATTCTTTTCTTAATTGTATTAACTTTTTATAATGATTAAATATAGAATTGCTATCATTAACTGCTTTTTCTGCATTTATTTTTTCATATGATTTTCCTATAGGTATCCATGGAGCTCCAGTTGTAAATCCTGCATTTTCTTTATCATTCCACTGAATAGGAGTTCTAGAGTTATCTCTTGATTTAGATTTTAGTATATCTAATATTTTATCAACTGGTTCACCGTTATCTTTTAATATATTATAGTAATTTATTGATTCAACATCCCTATAATCTTCAATAGACTCAAAATATGGATTAGCCATTCCAAACTCTTCACCTTGATAAATATAAGGAGTTCCTCTCATCATATGTATAGCAGTTGCTAACATTTTACCACTTTCATCAAAGTACTCTTTATCATTACCAAATCTAGATATTGCTCTAGGCTGATCATGATTACACCAGAATAACGCACTCCATCCATTACCTTCTTGCATTTCCTCTTGCCATTTCTTAAAGATATCTTTTAACATCTTAAAGTCAAAATCCATTAAGGTCCACTTATCACCATTTTCATAATCCACCTTTAAATGATGAAAATTAAATACCATAGAAAGCTCTTTTTCATCTGGGTTAGAATATTTAATACAGTTTTCAACTGAAGTTGATGACATCTCTCCAACAGTAATTATATCCTCATGTTTACCAAAGGTATTTTCATTTAATTCTTTTAGATGCTCATGTATTCTTGGCCCATCAGTATAAAATCTTCTTCCATCTCCAATATAGTCATTTTCTAATTCATCTGGCTTAGAAATAAGGTTTATTACATCTAATCTAAAGCCTTTAACTCCTTTTTCAATCCAGAAGTTAACTACTTTATATATCTCGTTTCTTACTTCTTCATTTTCCCAATTTAAATCCCCTTGAGTTACATCAAATAAATGTAGATAGTACTCGTCCATATTTTCAACGTACTCCCAAGCATTTCCGCCAAATTTCGAAATCCAATTTGTAGGTGGTTCATTATCTTTACCTTTTTTGAAAATATAAAAATTCTTATACTTTTCATTTCCTTTTAATGCTTCTTTAAACCACCAGTGTTCTGTAGAAGTATGATTAAATACCATATCAAGCATTATATCTATATCTCTCTTTTTAGCTTCTTCAACTAATCTTTCAAAATCCTCCATAGTTCCCATTCTTGGGTCTATTTTATAATAGTCCTCAATATCATAACCATTATCTTTTTGTGGAGATACATACACTGGTGTTAACCATATGTAATCTACACCTAATGTCTTTAAATAATCTAACTTCTCAGTTACTCCGTTTATATCTCCAATTCCATCTCCATTAGAATCATTAAATGATTTAGGGTATATTTGATAAACAACACTTTCTCTAAAATCTTTCATTATATCTATCTCCTTTTATCAACCAAAGAATGGATAATATATGATTCATTCTTTAAGAATATATATTATCCAACCTTTGCTACTAAATTTACTATTTCAATTTATGCTACATTTAATTTTTTTCTACCTACTACTACTGTTAGTATAAAAGGTACTACTATCGCAACAACCATAGCTACTGCAAACATTGGTATGCTATTTGGTTGAATTGAAAGTATTCCTGGAAGACCACCAATTCCTATTGCATTTGCCATAACTCCAGAACCTACTGATATTATAGCTGCTATACCTGATCCTATCATTCCACATATGAATGGGAATCCGTATTTTAAGTTTACACCGAATAATGCTGGTTCAGTTACACCTAAGTATGCTGAAATACATGCTGGTATTGAAACTTGCTTTTCTTCTTCATTCTTTCTTTGTAAGTATATCATCGCTAAAACCGCTGACCCTTGAGCTATATTTGATAAAGCTATCATTGGCCATAATGATGTTCCACCAACTTGAGCCATTAACTGAAGGTCTATTGCATTTGTCATATGATGTAATCCTGTAATTACTAATGGTGCATAAGCAAAACCAAATATTCCTGCGAATAACCATCTAAATGATGATGTTAATCCTGCATATACAACAGTTGAAATCCATGACCCTATTGTCCAACCTATTGGTCCTAACACAACATGTGCAATAAGTACAGTTGGTACTAAAGCAAAGAATGGAACTATTATCATTGAGATTGATGCAGGTGTAATCTTTCTAAAGAATCTTTCTAGATATACTAGTGTGAAACCTGCAAGTATAGCTGGTATAACTTGTGCTTGGTAACCTATCATGTTAACTTGTGCAAATCCAAAATCCCAGAAAGGAATATCTCCTCCCCCTGATACTGCATAAGCATTTAAAAGCTGAGGTGATACTAAAGTAATTCCTAAAACTATACCTAATATTTGGGTTGTTCCCATCTTCTTAGTTATTGCCCATGTAATACCTACAGGTAAGAAGTGGAATATAGCCTCTCCTATCAACCATAAGAAACTATGTGTTCCTGCCCAAAATTGAGATATTTCTATTAAAGTTTTTGTACCATCTTCAAAAAACTTAACATCTCCAATTAAATTTCTAAATCCTAATATTAAACCACCAACTATAATTGCTGGAATAAGTGGTGAGAAGATTTCAGCTAAATTTGCCATAAGTCTTTGAATAAAAGTCATATTAGATTTTGCTGCATCTTTCACGTCATCTTTATTAGTACCTTCAACTCCAGATACCTTTATAAAATCATTATAAAACTCTCCAACAGTGTTCCCTATTATAACTTGAAATTGTCCAGCTTGTACAAATGTTCCTTTTACAGATTTTAAGCTTTCAATTTTATCCTTATTTGCTAATGATGTATCCTTTAGGACAAATCTCATACGAGTTACACAGTGTGTAACTGCACCAATATTATCTTTTCCACCTACATATTCAAGTAAAGCTCTTGAATCATCAATATATTTTCCCATGTTAGTGCCTCCTGTTTTATTCTATACATACATATTTATACCTTTACATAAACTTGTACGTACATGTTTTATGTCTTTATAATAACTTGTACGTACATCTTTGTCAACAATTTTGTGTAATTCTTTTCATAAGCAATTTCTGACAATACTTCATTATTAAAGCTATCATTAACTTAAATGCCTCAAATAATACCTTTTTATTTATCTTTTAGCAAAAAAATCGATGTATTTATTACATCGATTTTTCAAATATATGATATTTATCTTTTAATTCTCTATTGCTTAATTAGTAAATTAATACTTTTTTAAAATATAAGTTACAAAAAATCCTCTTTCATCTTCATTTTCTTCATACTTAATTAAATTAAACATATTTTTCATTCCTTCAAAATCACTTTCCAAAATTAAATCTTCCTGTCTAATTTTAAAATCTACTTTATGCTTATACCCGAAACCACATACAAACAAGATTCCTTCATCATTTATGTGCTTTGATATGTCTTTTAATACTTCTTTACTTGCTCTATAATGGTTAATTACTATATTATCATAATTCTTCAACTCATTTAAAGAATTACTACCACTTAAATCAACCTGCTTTGTTTCAACTTCGTACCCAGCCCTCGTAGCAAAAGCATTTAATCGTTCAAGGGCTCTATTACTAAAATCTATGCCAGTTACATCAAATCCTTTTTGAAGTAAATACAAAGTATTTCTTCCATCTCCACATGCGACATCAAGCACAGTTCCTGTCTTTAAATATCCTATATTATTAACCAAAGCTTTTTCAGGACTTAATAGGCTATCTCCTCTAATTTCAAATTTACTATCCCAATAATTTTTATCTCCCATATACTCCATTATTTATCTCCTATCTCTATTTAATCAAACCAATATAAATTAAATCCATAACACATAGCCTTTGCACCTTTAGGTACCTACTTAATAGTATTATATATATTAAGCTAATCTCCAATGCCACCTAAAATCATCATACGAGTGTTTCTTCATCTTTGTATTTTCCCTTAAACTTAATATTGTACATACTACCTTCCCCATATATCACACTTTATAAAGTCTTAACCATAATTAAGCACGGATTACTCTCTCCCCATATCTCTTTGATTTCTTCTAATGGATAAAAACCTAGTTTTTTATAAAACTCTCTAGTTATTTTATAATTTTCATCTGGATGAGATTCCCCTAAAGTTTTTACCATAAAAAATTTAATTTCATCTTCAATTAATAATTTTTCAGTAATTTCAATTAACTTTCTACCAATCTTTTGATTTTGATATTCCTTTAGTATTCCTATAAGATACACTTCTGCTGTATACTTATTATTATATTTTATACTTATAAATCCTACTGCTTTTCCATTATTATATGCTCCATAAAAATCATACTTTTTAACTTCTTCAACATACTCTACTATTGACTCTTCAATTCCAAACCATTCTGGTAACTCTCTTAATATATAATTTGTAATTCTTGACTTTTCATTATTATTTCTGATATTTTTAATCTCTATCATGCCCATCCTATCTCCCGGTAAATACTATATGCTTTAAAAAATATTACCATTTATTCACTTTCTTCTCAATAAAAAAATACAACATTAAATCGTTGATTCAAACAATTTAATGTTGTATTATCACTTTATCTCACTTGATAAATATTTCCTTCTAAAACTGAACTTCATCTAAATAACATCTCTCTTGCAGAACACTCCATAAGTAATTGCCATAAATAAAGCAATATAAGCACCTACTATTAAAGCCGCAATTACTGGTGTAAACCCTTGAATCACTATGCTTTGAAAATCATTATTTATTTGTGGTAATACTGTTCCATAATCTAAAAACTTTCTAAAATCTAAATGATTAAATGGTAAATAGTTTATTAATCTACTCATCTTCCCAGCATATAAAACTATTGGTGATACTAAGAATATAGTTATTATAGATGTTATTGTAGCAAAGGATACTGACTTTAAAAGTACAGCTATCATAAATGCTAAAGCTATTGAGAATATTAACTCAACAAGTTTTAATAATACTATAATAACTGAATATAGAGCTGTACTAATAACATACGGTCCATTCACTCCATAAAGTATAGTTTGACTAGATATCCTATCAAATCCATGAATTATTATTCCAGACAATAATCCCATTACAAGAACTATTCCTAATATTTCTAATCCATAAATTAAAATTGCTAAATACTTTGATGTAAGCACCTTCCAACGTTTATATGGTGATACAAGCCACATATTTATAGTTTTATTGTTATATTCACTAGCTACATTAAATACTCCAACTAATACTACTGTTAAAATTATAAATCTAAATACCCAATTAAAAGAATTATCAGCAAAGAACCACCATATATTTTTTTCATAATCCTTTGTAATATTATGCTCTAATCTATATTCTGCAATTTCAATTCTCTTATTTATCTCATCTTTTTGAATCTCATCATAATATGGATCACTCAACATAACATCCTTCTGCGATATAAGATATTCTTCCCTCTCTCTCCAATCAAAAGTCGTTGAAGTTCCATTAGTACTTTCGTATTCCCTTACTCTTTTCATATCGCTATATTCAGATATAGTTAATCCAATCATAATTATAAAAGATAATATTATTCCAACTTTAGCTATTTTACTTTTAAACATCTTACTAAACTCTAGTTTACTTAAATATAAAACATCGTTCATTATTTTTCAGCCTCCTTGATAGAATTAATAAATACTTCTTCTAAAGAAGACTCTTTATTAATTTCATCCATGGTTTTAGTACATATAACTTTCCCATCTGAGATAATAACAACTCTATCACATAGTTGTTCCATTTCCATTAATATATGACTTGAAACCACTACCGAAATATTTTTATTATGTGATAAATCCTTTAAGAATTCTCTTAAATCTTTTATTCCCATTGGATCTAAACCGTTAGTAGGCTCATCTAAAATTAATAATTTAGGTTGCTTCATAAGAGCTACAGCTAGGCCAATTCTTTGTTTCATACCTAAAGAATACTCTTTAACCTTATCATTTAATCTATCCTTAAGTCCAGAAACCTTTATAGCCTCATTTACCCCTTCTTCTGATGCTTTATAAAGCTTAGCAAAAAGCTTTATATTTTCCATTCCAGTCATATATTCATATAAAAACGGAATTTCAACTATCGCTCCTACATTATCCATAGCCTTTTCAAAGTTACTTTTTATATTATGTCCATCTATTATAACCGTTCCACTATCTGCACTTATAAGTCCCGTTATCATTCTTATTGTAGTGGTTTTTCCTGCTCCATTAGCTCCTAAAAACCCTAGAATTTCTCCTGCTTTAGCTTCAAAAGAAACATTATCAACTATTCTTCTCTTTTTAAAAGACTTACTTAAGCCTTCAACTTTTAAAACAGTTTTATTCATAAGTTAACCTCCATACTTAATTATGAGTACAAAAAAAGAGCAAATGTAAATTGACATTAAAACTAGCATAGCAACTTCTTTAAATATTTTTAGCTAAAGTTAGCCATGCTGATTTTTTGCGTCAACCTCCCATCTGCCCATTTTTAACTTTTATATCTAATTTACTATTTTATATAGCTCTCTTAACCTTTAAAGATGTTTGTATAATCATATCTATAAGCCCTGAATAGCTTACATTAACGGCATTGGCACTCTTTGGGAAAAGCGAAGCAGCCGTCATTCCTGGTAATGTATTAACTTCTAATATATAAGGAACTCCTTCACTTGTTACTATCATATCTACTCTTGCATAAACTTCACACTTTAATGCTCTGTAAGTACCTATAGCCATCTTTTCAACTTCTTTATGAAGATTCTCTTCAAGTTCTACTATAACTTCTTCAGCTCCATCCTCTGAATACTTTTGAGTAAAATCAAAGAAATCTGCTCCTTCCTTAGGTCTTATTGCTATAACTGGCCACATCTTCTTGTCAAATACAGGACAAGTTATTTCATCACCTTTTATGAATTCTTCTATCATAACTTCTGTATCCCATTTTAAACCTTCTAAAACAGCATTCTCTATATCTTCTTTCTTTGTTATTTTGAAAGTAGCAACACTTGATCCTCCATTTGTAGGCTTAACGAAAACAGGATATCCCATTTCTTCTATCTTGTCATAATCTATTTCTTCTATTGATGAAACATTTATCCATCTAGCAGTTCTTATTCCATTAGCTACTAATATTCTCTTTGTAAGGTCCTTATCCATGCATACACCTGAGCTTATTGGTCCACATCCTGAATATGGTATATCTAAAGTTTGAAGTACTGATTGAACAGTTCCATCTTCACCAAACTTTCCATGTAATGCTAATAATGCAAAATCTATTCCTTTAACTTTATTTATTATATCCTCTTTATTATCTATAACTATTGGCACAACTTCGTATTTACTTCTGTCTATATTCTCAACTATCGAATTTCCACTTTTTAATGATACTTCTCTTTCTGAAGAAATACCACCCATAATAACACCAACTTTAATCATTTTTGCCTCCAAATTTAAACTTACTTATAAAATAAAGACCTGTATTTACAAGTCTTTATAATTATAACACTATATATTATTTAATAGAAGTAAACATTGTGCTACTTCATCAAAATTCAATATTATTATACTGTTGCAGGAACATAAACTCTCTTAGCAAGCTCATCATCCATTAGATATAATGCAGCTGGATTTCCTTCAACTCTTCTAACCTTTTTAAGTAAAGCATTGAAGTTATTTTCTTCTTCAACCTGCTCATCTATAAACCATTTAAGTAAGCTAATTGTAGCATGCTCTCTTTCTTCATAAGCAATATCTGTTAACTCATAAATCTTTTTAGTTACAAGTTGCTCATGCTTATATCCCTTTTCAAAAACATCAATTATTCCATCATACTTTGGCTGTGGTTTATCTATATGCTCTAATTCAATTGAACCATTTTTTTGATAAACGTAATCGTATAATTTCATTGCATGATCTAATTCTTCCTTAGCTTGGACTCTGAAGAAGTTTGCAAATCCACCTAAATCTAAAGATTCACAGTATCCAGCCATAGCAAGATATGTGTAAGAAGAATAGAATTCAAAATTTACTTGCTCATTAAGAGCTTTTAATAAATTTTCATTTAACATTTCTTTTAACCCCCTTATATTTAACGATTAATTTAACTATTGTATATAATAAATATTATGTTAATTTAATAAAAAATTATAACATTATCTGTTACTATTATATACCATATTCATTAAATGATAAACATACTCTTATAATTTTAATTTTTATATAATAAAGATTACTTATATAGTTCATTATTAATTGAACTATAACAACTTTCATGAACAAAGTAAGCTATACACTTTACTTATATAGCTTACTCTCGCTATTAAAACTATCTTTTCTTAAAGATAGTCTCTCCTTCTTTTATAGTTTCTACAACTTGTATATCCTTAATTTTCATTGGATCAACTTTTAAGATATTCTTATCTAATATAACTAAGTCTGCTAGCTTTCCTTCCTTTAATGTCCCTTTAATATCTTCTTCAAAATATTGATATGCTGCATTCTTAGTTACAGCTTTTAAAGCATCTAATGGACTTATTCTCTCATCATCACCTAATAAAACTCCATTTTTAGTTATTCTATTAACTGCACACCATATAGTTTCTAACATATTCGGCTCTATAACTGGTGAGTCCTGATGGAATGTATAAATTATTCCCTTATCTTGAGCTGATTTAGCTAAGCTTATTCTGCTCGCTCTTTCCATACCATAATTCTTAATATGAATATCTCCCCAATGATATACGTGAGCAACAAAAAATGATGGTATCATTCCAAGTTTTTTTACATTATCTAATTGATCTCTATCTAATAATTGTGCATGAACTATAACAGGTCTTATATCATTTGATGATTGAGTTTCTTGCTTTGCTAGTTCAAATTGATCTATGTATTGTTGGCATGCAGCATCACCATTACAGTGAACTAAAATCTGCATATTATCTTTTAATGCTAATTCTAAATATTGCTTTAATTCTTCATCTTTTTTTGTTCCATAAGCATAATAGTCTTTTTCTTCTCCTAAATATGGAGTTCTCATCCAAGCTGTACGTCCTTGTGGTGAACCATCTAAGAAAGTTTTGTATCCACCCATCTTTATGTGATTATCATATTTATTCAAGCAACTAGCAAACTTTTCTTTTAATGCACTAGCATTAGATATGTCTAAGAATCCTATTAAGTCTACTTTAAGCATCTTTGATTGTATTAAAAATTGATAAATAGGAGCTAGCTGTTCTACTACAAACCCTTCTTGAACAGTTGTTATTCCATTACTTGCATATGAATTCTGAGCCTTCATTAAATTGCCGAAAAACTCTTCATTAGACATCATAGGAAGCTTTTGAATATATTCCATAAAAGCAGCTTCTTCTATATATCCTGTAGGTTCTCCATCCTTCTTGCCAATTACTCCACCCTCTGGATTTGGAGTATCATTAGTAATTCTTAATTCATTTAAAGCCATAGTATTTAAAACTCCCATATGACCTGATTTATGCTTTACTATAATTGGATTATCTGGTGCTGCTTTATCTAATAATCTTCTAGTTGGATGCTCTTTCTCTACTAAAAAGTTTTGGTCATATCCATCACCTTGAATCCACTTACCTGCAGGTATATTATTTTTTTCAATAAACTTTTTTATAGCTGCTGCAACTTCTGCAAAACTTGTAGTTTCTTTAAGGTCTACTTGCGAAAAAGAGCTTGCATATCCAGAAAAGTGGCTGTGTGGGTCTATAAATGATGGCATTAAAGTTTTTCCCTGTAAATCTATTAGTTCTACCTCTTTACTTGCTTCCTTAATTAAATCATCTTTTTTTCCTAATTTATATATCTTACTATCCTTAACTAGAATAGCTTCAACATATAAATCATCTTCAAGAGTCAATATGTCACCATTGAAATATAACTTTTCATTATTTATCATCTTAAATCCTCCTTAGTAAAATATACCTATATGTATTTTTACTTTCTCTTTTTAATATCTTCCCCTTAAATTCCTAATATAACTTAAATAACTTACCTACTTGAATTATACTACTTTTGGTAAGAACAAATTGTAATTAATCTATTAATTTATACTTATAAAAATAAGAACACTTCTTTACAAAAAGTGTTTCTTAATAATAGTATTCTTTTTAAAACTTTCCATTCTTTTTCAATTCCTTGTAATATTTACATCTACTTTGCAGCCTACATTCTCCACATTTTGGGTTTCTAGCAATACAACATCTTCTTCCATGAAATATTAGAAGGTGATGTGCAAGACTCCATTCCTTTTTAGGTAATTCTTTTTGTAGTTGCTTTTCAACCTCTAAAACATTATCCGAGTCTGCTAATCCTAAACGATTTGAAACTCTAAATACATGTGTATCTACAGCTATTGAAGGAACTCCAAAAGCATTTGATAAAACTACATTTGCAGTTTTACGCCCTGCACCTGCTAAAGTCACTATCTCTTCCATAGTTTTAGGAACTTCACCATTAAAATTATTTTTAAGTTGATTACACATTATCATTATATTTTTAGCCTTGCTTCTATAAAGTCCTATTTGTTTTATTCTTTCTTCAAGTTCATCTATAGATAATGTTAAAAAAGCATCTAAATCTGGGTAATCTCTAAATAAAGTTTCAGTGACTTCATTAACCTTTTTATCTGTAGTTTGGGCTGAAAGTATAGTTGCTACTAATAGTTGAAATGGTGAATTATGCTCTAATTCACATTCGGCATCTGGGTATAATTCTTTTAATATATCTAAAATTGCTTTAGTTCTTTGCTTCATAATAATCACCTTTCTAATAACTTAAAAGTTAAAAATAATAATTTTATCTTTCCTAATTGTTAATTCTTTTAATCTCATCAATGCAATTATTTATCATTAGAGAATCTCCTTTATATTTTTCAATGTCTTCTCCTTCATTATGTAACCTAATTATTGCATTTCTTCTTATGACGTTTTTACCTCTCCATCCACAAGAAGTTTTAGATATTTTTTCTCTAAACTCTTTATTGTTTAAATCAGCATAATATCTTATATCAGTTTTATTCATAAAGTCTAATGACTTAAACTCTTCTAAATTAGAAAAACTAATTTCTTTATTATAAGGACAAGTATTCTGACAAATATCACAACCAAAAATTCTATTCTTGATAAGCTTATAATCTATCTTAGAAAGTTCCTTTTTTTGAGTTATGTATGATGAACATATATTAGGATTTTTTCTTCCTGTCATAATTGCTTTTGTTGGACAATTATCTATACAAACTTTACATTCATTACAACCCTCATACTTTTGAATATCCTCAAAAGTTCCTGCATCTCTACAACAAATTTCTAAATCTGTTATTATCTCACCTAAAAAAACATATGAACCATACTTTTTAGTTATAAGCATATTATTCTTTCCTATTATACCAAGTCCAGCTAAAAATCCTATATATCTTTCTGGAAGTGAATTGCTATCTACTAAAGGAATAGCTTTTCCTCCTAATTCATTTATATATGTACATATTTTATCTAAGTAGCTTTTAACTACTCTATGATAATCATATCCCTTTGTATAAACAGAAAATCCATTATCAACATCCTCTTTTCCCATATGATATGGGAAAGCTATAGAAATAATAGTTTTCCCATCTTCCATATATACATTAGGATTAATCCTTTTTTCTATATCATTTTCTTCAAATTCATTTTCTAGACCTTTTTCTTTTCTGTCTAAATAAAACTCACGTAACTCCTCAAAAACTCTGCACTTTACAAAACCAATAGTATCTAAACCTATCGAATTACAATACTTAACTATTTTTTCTTTAATCATTCCTAAATCACCATATCATTATAGATATTTTTTTTACTTTCATTATTTTTTTCTGTTTCTATCTCCGGGTTGCTTTTAACAACTCTAACTAAATTTTTTGCTGCTTTTCCTACTGCTGTAACTCCAGTTGGAACATCTTTTAAAACTACAGCATTAGCTCCAATCTTAGCTCCATCCCCTACTGTAATTGGACCTAAGACTTTAGCTCCACATCCTATCACAACATCATTTCCTATAGTTGGATGCCTCTTACCTTTATCTTTTCCTGTTCCCCCTAAAGTTACTCCATGATATATAGTAACATTATCACCTATCTCAGTAGTTTCTCCTATTACTACACCCATTCCATGATCTATAAACAACCCTCTACCAATTTTAGCACCTGGATGTATCTCTATGCCAGTAAAAAATCTTGCTAATTGTGATATAAGTCTTGCCATAAAGAAAAACTTTTTAGAGTATAAAAAATGAGCTATTCTATATGAAATTAGTGCATGAACACACGGATATAACAAAAACACTTCTAGCTTACTTCTAGCCGCAGGATCCTTTTCCATTATATTATTCAAATCATGACTCAAATTCTTAAACAATCTAATCCCCCTCCTTTGGTACGAGCTACTCTCGAAATATAAATATCACTTTGCCAGAGAAATATGCCTCTAGCAGATATGTTTCTCATTTATTCAATGAGACATTTTTCCATAATACAAAAACATATTTCTCTTTTACTTAGTCAAACATTTATTCCTGCTTTTAGCATATATTTCTCTTAAGCAAAGCTGAACATTTCTCCTAATTGCTCTGTATTTTACTCATAAATTCCCATAGATATATATTTTTCTCCTCCATCTGGAGCTATAGCTAGTACTTTTTTGCCTTTTCCTAATTTCTTAGCTACTTGTAATGCTGCAAAAAGTGCCGCTCCTGATGATATCCCTATTAGTATTCCTTCTTTCCTAGCAAATTCAACTGCTGTATTTATCGCATCTTGGTCTGAAACTGGTATTATTTCATCAACATATTCTCCTTTGTAAATTGAAGGAATGAATCCTGCACCTATTCCTTGAATTTTATGAGCTCCTGGTCCTTTTCCTGCCAGTACTTGTGATTTTTCTGGCTCTACAGCTACAACCTTTAATGTTTTTATATTTTCTTTTAATTTTTTAGCTACTCCAGTAATAGTACCTCCTGTCCCAACTCCTGCTACAAAAGCATCTAAATCTTTAATATCTTCTAATATTTCATCTGCTGTAGTTTCATAATGTTTATTTGGATTCGCTATATTTTCAAATTGTTGTGGCATGAAATATCCATAGTTATCTACTAACTCAGTAGCTTTTGCTATAGCCCCTTTCATCCCCTTTGCTCCTTCAGTTAAAATTAGTTCTGCTCCATAAGCCTTGATTAAATCTCTTCTTTCTTTACTCATAGTTTCAGGCATAACTATAATTACTTTATATCCTTTTACTCGTCCTATCATAGCAATTGCAATACCTGTATTTCCACTTGTAGGTTCTATTATTGTAGATCCTTCTTTTAATATTCCTAACTCTTCTGCTTTTTCAATCATCCCTAAAGCAGCTCTATCTTTAACACTACCACCTGGATTAAACTTTTCTAACTTAACATATACATCAGCACTATTTTCTCCTACCATATTGTTTAGCTTTAAAATTGGTGTTTTTCCTATTAAATCTAGCATTGAATTATAAATCATAATTATTCCCCTTTCTCTACACATATCTTTTATATATATTTAAAATTAATTTCTTTTATTATATAATAATAATTTTCCTAGGAATTTTTATAAAAAAAATACGCCTCTATAACTTAGAGACGATAAAATATCCGTGGTTCCACTCTACTTGGATTATATAAAAATAATCCCACTCAATAAAGGTACAATCATACCTCTTCACTATAACGGGTGAACCCGTAACACCGTACTATTATTTCAGGCTTAAACTCCAAAGGGCACTTCGTTATAAATTACTGGCAAAAAGTTCTCAGCATCCTTTTCTCTCTGTAACCTTCCTTTATACTACTTTCCTTTTTCACAGTTTTAATTCTTACTATTTAACTCTGTTTTATATTTTTATTATATGCTTTTCTCAAATTTTGTAAACACTTTTTTTAAAATTTATTTTTCTTTTTCCACATTGGGTATAAAAACTCATCTATTAAGTCATGAGTATTTACTGATCCAATTAAGACATCATTGTCATCAACTACAGGGATAGATAATAGGTCATATTTTGATACTATTTCTATAGCTTCATTTATATCAACAAAATGTCTTATAACATTAGTGTTTTCATTCATAGCTTCTCTAGCCTTTGTCTCAGGAGTATTCATTATCAAATCCTTAAGTGTTAATATTCCTAACACTCTTTCATCTTCATCTGTTATAAATATTGAGTTTAACTGCTCATCTTCTGGTTCAGTCTCTCTAAGAATTTCAATAATTTCACCTATTGTTATATCTATATTGAAAGAAATAAATTCTTTACTCATTATACTACCTACAGTTTCATCATCATACTGTAAAAGTTCTTTAACTTCATTAGCATCTTCAGCTTCCAAATTTATAAGAATCTTTTCTCTCTCATCATCATCTAGTTCATCTAAGAAATCTGCTATCTCATCATTAGGCATATTTTCTAATAATTCTGCAGCCTTAGCTTCACTTATATCTTTAATTATAGCACCTTTATATTCAGGATCTATTTCTTCTAAAGCATCTGCTGCTAAATCTTCATCTATGAATTCAAAAATTTTCTTTCTTGAATTTGAATCTAAGTCCTCTAATATATCTGCTAAATCTGCTGGATGTAATGTTGATAGTTTTTTATATGGTATAGCAATTTGTAAATTATTATTTACCATTTCTAAAGATTCAACATCATCCCACATAAGAACCTTATCTTCAAAATCCTTATGCAGTGTTTTATATATTAACTTTCCAACATTTAAAAGTCCAAATCTTCTTGCTCTAGCCATTGGTCCAGTTTCTACCGCTATTACTCTATATTCACCAGCTATTTCAGCAATTCTTAAATCATCAACTCTTACAACTTGCTTTCCATTTATATCTACAATTTTTTTATCTAAAAGGTGCTCTGATAAAAGATAAGAGTATCTTCTCGGCAGTATCTCTTTGCTCCCTCTAGTCATTATCTTTACTTTATTATCATTTTGTAAAAATATTACACTTCTAAATTCATAATGAAATGTTGATCTATCTCTCTTCACTTTATATCCTATAACTCTTGGATACCCTTCATCTGTAGTTACATAAATATCCTTTAATGTGCCTAATACCTCATCAAATTCGTCATATATCTTCTTGTCTAAAATGCTACTAAATAGTAGTACTGATAATTTTTTCATAAAGTTTCCTCCTATATTTAGAGAGAATAACTTTATTCAAATAATTTAAAACTTAAAGTAATTCCCTCTATACTATTATTTGATTTTTCTAACTTAATACTCTGAGGGACACCCTCCATCTTAAATTCACCACCTGTAAATTTTCTAAATAAATCTCTAGCAACTTAGCTAGTAGTATTTTAACAATATGTGTATATAATCTGATTCTGAATTAGCCTCAAATTTTTTATATACTAAACAATAAAGTTTTTATTAGCACATTTGCATATTAAGTGCTATTCTAAATGCAATTAAAAATGCCCATTAGCTGGGCATTTCATATACTAATATTATATTATAGAAACCTTGAAAGGCAACAAATTTTGATTTATATTTGAAATATTTATATTACCTATTTAATTTATTATATTATTTTTTATATCTATTCTAAAAAAAGAGATATCGTGATAATTTTTTATTACGATACCTCTTTTTCATTATTTAAAATATACTATATTATTTAAAAGTTCTTAACGCTTTATAGTTAACTAATAAAATTAATATATCTCCTATAAACGGATAAGGAAATACCTTTATTCCACCTAGGAAAATAATGAATTCAGCTATAGTAATCATAAGACTTATTGTAAGTAGTTTCATTCCCCATTTATTACAATACGGCTTGTCTACACATAGCAGTGCTACTATTGCAATAGATGCAATTATAATTAAATAAATAAGATTTGGTGTTAAACTATTTTTGAAAGTTATTATAAATCCAAATGAATTATTAATATTTATGTTTACCTTGTACAAATATAATTCGCCTATATATAGTAATAATAAAATAGCCATAAATATAAAATTATAATCAAATGTTGTACCTTCATTTCTTAAAAATATATATGCTGTACCTAATGCTACTAACGGTATAGCAGGATAATTAAGTAAGATAAAACATCTTAAAAAATATACTATTGTCTGTGATTCTATTAATGTCCCTATTAAAACTGCTATATATCTCATAAATAATAATGCAAATGTAATACAGAAAAATGTTTTCACTTTTTTAGGACATTTATTTTTATTTATTATTAGTAAATATAAAATAAAAATAATTATAAATATCAGAGTTAAAAGGTAAGCAAAATTTAACATAATATGTTCCTTTCATAGTGCTGTTATTTATAATTATTATTTTATTTTGTAAATTATTCTTTATTAATCTATTTTACACCTAAAATTTTCAGTCCACCTTTTATACACTTAATATCTAATGGGAAATCTGGACCTTTTTCTCCATCAATATCTGTAACTATATCCTCATAACATTCAATATGAATTTCCTTAGATTTGAAATATATTACATTTTCTGAGTCTAAGTGCTCCCCTTTTAATACCTTTATAAATAGAGGTATTAATTCCATTATAGGTATTGCCTTAAATATTATCACATCTAACAATCCATCTTTAGCATCAGACTTTGTAGCAAGCTTAAAGTTACCTGCTGTTTGGCCATTAAATACTAATAAGAAATACATCTCACCTTCAAAGTTAACATTTTCTGAGTTTATCTTAACCTTTAGCTTTCTGAAGTTTGGTAACTCCTCTAAGCCTTTTAGGTAATATGCTAATTTACCTATAGTATTTTTTATATTTACATCTGTTTTTTGTGATACATCTGTAAAAAGCCCTGTGCTTGCTACATTAACAAAGTATTTATCATTTATACTTCCTAAGTCTACTGTAGTTATATGTGAATTTATAATCCTATTACATGCTTCTTCTATATCTGAAGGTATACCTAAGAACTTAGCGAAATCATTTGCTGTTCCTACTGGTAAAATTGCTATAGGTATTGATATACCTTGCTTTGCCATCGCATTAACAACTGAATCAACTGTTCCATCTCCACCAGCTACTAAAACATATTTATAATCAAAATCTTTTACATCCTTAAAAGCCTCAGAAACATCTTCGTCTCTACTTATCCTATACGGAACTATAGTATATCCAGCATCTTGATGAATACTTATAACCTTATCTAACTTAGAAAGAATTAAATTTTCACCTGAGTAAGGATTGTAAATAAACTTTACATATCTCACAGCTCTACCTCCCTAGTATCTTTACTAAAATATTACATATATTAAATTATAACATACTTAACTTTTATAAATCATTATATTACTAATAATATTTTGTAAATAATCTTTATATAAATATAGCTTTTCTATATGATTACAAATTATAGTATTATATTTTATTAGGTATTATGTTATAATTATATATCATTAATTTGGAATTATTTTGGGAGTGATTATATGAAAAGATCTTATATTCCTAATGCTTTTACTTTTATTAATTTATCTTTAGGCATATGTTCAATTTTATCCACAATAGACGGTAATTACGCATTAGCAAGCATTTTTATACTTTTAGCAGGATTAATAGACAGATATGATGGGAGAATTGCGAGATTTCTTAATGCAAGTAGTGAGCTTGGAAAGGAATTAGATTCTTTAGCTGACTTAGTTTCATTCGGTGTAGCACCATCAATTCTATCTTTTTTATTATTTAATTTTAAAGGTGTAGGACCTACAAGCCTAATTGGATTTATAGTACTACTAACGTTTCCAATATGCGGTGCTTTTAGACTAGCTAGGTATAATGTATCTACCTTTGATGGTGTATTTGCAGGAGTGCCAATAACTATTGCTGGATGCTTTATGGCTTTATTTATTTTACTTACTATAAACGTAAATATGTCTGCAGTTATACCAATGCTTCTTATGATTGTATTTTCTTATTTAATGGTTAGTAATTTTAAATTAAAAAAATTCTAATTATAAAAAGCTGTGCATATGCACAGCTTTTTATAATTAATAATCTAAACATAAATCACTATAAAACTTAAAGTATTAATTATTTCTATTAACCATTAATTCTTATCTTTTTTAGGCTCTTCTTTAGGTCTAGGTCCATAGTTACCTCCAGGTGAGCTATTAAATCCTCCTGAACTAGTAACTCCTGGTGAGTTTGAAAATTGTAAATCACTATCCACCTCAGTTAAAATAAGGTCAGTATTACCATTTTTCAGTATATAATCATTCATAACTGCTACATACTTATAGTATGATTCCCCACACTCTTCAAGCAAATCTATTAAATGATCAATTTCATCTCCTAGTTTATCTGCTCTATTAACAGCTTCTTTGACATATTTTGTCCTTGCTTCTGGTATATTATTTAATTCAAAAGCACCTCCAATTAAAAGTCTATAGGAGTCTGTTAATGTTTTTAATAAACTAGCTAAATTACTTAAATTTATATAATACTCGTGTATTAATTTGTTATATCCCATTAGCTACCTCCTACACAAAAAAGTAACATATAGTTATGATTACATATACCGCTATTAATACTATTCCTTCAAACCAATTAGTACTACCATCAACGAAGACTATATATGACATAAAAATAGCTAGTCCTGCTATTATTATATTTAGTACTGAAAAAACTAAGGCCATTTGTATTCCTAGTAAAAAAGCTGTTAATACTAGAATTGGAGTTGCAAATAATGCTATTTGTATTCCTGAACCTATAGCTATCTCCAAACTTAAATTTACTTTATTTCTTACAGCACACATAATAGCTGAAATATTCTCTCCTATATTACCCAAAACAGGAATTAATATTATCCCCATAAATCCTTCGGATATATTAAAATTCTCTATAATAATATTAGCATCATTTATTACTTTTTCTGACAAAAAGTATATAGCCAAACTTATAACAAATATTTTTATTAGTAAGATAACTAACTCTCTCTTATCTGATTTCTTCTCCTCTATTTTTTCAGTTTTGTCATCTCCTAATATTAAATTACTATGTGTATATAATGAATATATTAGCCCTAACAAATATACACATATTAAAATTATTGATACTACAGCACTTATTTTTATTACTGTTTCAGATGGTATACTTGAATAATTATTTATGCAAGCCATTACTACCATAGATGACATAGCTAATAACAACATACTAAAGTTTGTTTTAGCATTATTCTTATTAAAAGTTTGTTGCTTATATTTTAATCCACCTAATAATATTGAAACTCCAAGTACTAAGAGCATATTATTAACTATACATCCTATCATAGCAGCTTGTACCATAGAAATAAGCCCTAATCTCAATGACCATATTCCCATTATTATTTCAGGTAAATTACCTAAAGTAGCTGTTAATAATCCTCCTTTTTTTTCTCCTATATATTCTGAAATACTAGAAGTGAATTCCCCAAGCATAAAGGCAAGGGGAATCATTGCAATTGAATGTATTACTAATCCTAATACTATATTAGTTGTATTAATAAAGAAGCACCCTAATGAAATTATAAATAGAATTATGCTATCTCTTGTTTTCCTATCTCTTAAAGCCTCTAGCATACTCATCATCTATATCACTATATACACTTCTACTATTTGATCCTTTATAATTTTCTTTTGTTTCTCCTTTATTTATATATTTATCTTTATTATTTGTAGCACTATTTATATACTCATCATCTATAGAGTTGTACATAGTTGCCTCCACATAAGTAGCTTCTTTCTCCTGTAATGCCTTATAATATTCTTCATCAACTTCTTGTCCATTTGTTTCTTTACTACCAGGCTTTATATAAGTGGCCTCTTTATTTTGTAATGCTTTATAATACTCCTGATTAACTTTCTCTTCACCAGTACTCTCTCGATTCATTTCTGTTGTGCGTTTATCTAACAACCCTAAATTTTCCTTATAATCATACATAACAGGAACAAAAAAGTCCCTAGGCATTGATATATACATAACTTTTCCTCCTATGCATCTTTAATTTCACAGCATGGTTTAAAATATGCCCTTGGATATTTGCAAAGTGGACAAATTAACGGAGCTTCAGTACCTTCATGTATATATCCACAATTCATACAACACCACTTAGATTCTTTTGGTCCACTAAACATTGTTCCATCTTCTAATTTGTCATATAGCTTCTTAAATCGTTCAGAATGTGATTCTTCTACTTCTTGCAATTCTTTAAAGAAATCAGCTATATCATTAAACCCTTCTCTCCTTGCTTCATCTTCAAACTTTTTATAAATATTCTTGTATTCTTCGTTTTCCCCCATAATAGCATCTAATAAATTCTCACAAGTAGAATTCACATCTTTTAAGAATTGTCCATATACTCTCCTAGCATGAGCTAGTTCATTTTTAGCTGTCTTATCAAATATTTCTCCTACCCATTGATATCCTTCTTGTCTTGCCTTCTCAGCAAATAATGTATACTTAGTATTTGCTCTACTTTCTCCTGCAAAGGTTCTATAAAGATTTTTTTCTGTATTACTTCCTTTTAAATCCATAGTCTTCTCCTAAAAAATATTTACACTATTAAAATATTCAAAAGGATTTAATATGTGCCTTTAAGAAATAAGAGAGCAGCTTGAACTTAATTCATTCAAACTGCTCTCTTATTTCTAATTTACCATTATCCATTATCATTAATTGATATAAATTTTTCTATCATTATCACATAAGATTTCTATATTTTTACCTTCCCTTGTTTTTGTCTTTAATAGTACTTTTCTTCCCCATAGATCAAATAAATACTTTAATGTCTCTTTAGCATATAAAAGTTCTAGTTCTCTTCCATCAAATACATGTTCTAATGTTAAAGTACCATCTTTTCTGTCTAAGTCAACAATTCTGATATATGGTATTCCACCTACTCCACAAGTAGATGATAATGTATCTCTTATAATCTTCCATCCTTCATCATCAGAAACTTCTTCGATTACAAAATCAAAGCTCTTTTTAGCATATTGGAACAAATTCAATTCATTACATAAATCTTGTGTTAAATATTTTCTTAAGAATGAATTATCTCTTTCTAGACTTCTAACCTCAAAAAGCTTTTCTCTTCCATATCTCTTTTCAATATCTTGGAATATCTTAAATCCCATATAATAAGGGTTAAGTCCACCAAGTATAGGAGCTATTACATCATTGTGTCTTTTTAAGAATTCAAAATGAAGTCCTTCTGGTAATTCCAAAGAATTTAAAATTGTGTAGTGCCAATAGCTTGCCCATCCCTCATTCATTATCTTAGTTTCTATTTGTGGCATAAAATATTCAGTTTCTCTCTTAACTATTTTTAATACAGTCTTTTCCCATTCTTCTAGATATCCATATTTAATTATAAATCCTATAACATCATCACAAGGTTCAAGTGGTATTTTATTTAAATCAGGAAGTTCTATTTCTTCATCTTGGTCTAAAACATATCTACCTTCAATCTTTCTATTATACTCATTCATTAGATTAGCTTTTATTTCTTCCTGACTTAACTCCTTAACACCTACTACTCTTGGTATTTGAAACTTTAATGCATGAGCTGCATCTAATATCTTTTCTACCTTTGCATATCCTATATTAGGATCATTAACATATCCTCTTATTATTTCAGCATCTAGCTTAAACATCTCTAAAGTATAATAAGCCTTAGTTCCTTCTTTAAATAATCTATTATTTTTGAAGAAATCATTATGACCATATACGTGTGCCATTGTTAGTATTTGTAATAATAATGAATTTTCTCTCATCAAATATGCTAAGCATGGGTCTGAATTAATAACCATCTCATATGGTAATCCAGTTAAATTAAGAGAATATAATGTTTTGTTTTTTTCGTATGCTTTTCCATAGCTCCAATGTGGATATTTAGAGGGCATACCTACGTATGCCTCATATCCAATCATTTCATTATATCCAATTATCTCAAATTCTTGAGGATAATAGTCTAAACCAAAGCTTTTAGCTTTTTCTTCTATTTTTACATTCCATTCTTGTAAATCATTTAAATTATACTCCATCGTTTCCCTCCTTAAGCTCCTTACTAAGCATTATCTTTAAAGCATCCCAAAGATTTTTCTTTTCCTTAATTATTACAGATACAAAGTTCTTTTCATGTATCTCTTTATTAAAACGATAATACATAGTAGTTGAATAAGTTGATGGTAAAAGTTCAGCATATCCAAACATATTACTTATTTCACATAAATTTTTAACTGCATTTATTGCTCTTTCATTATCCTCTGACCAGTTATCACCATCACTAGCATATATAGGATATATATTCCATACCTCTGGAGAATACTTCTCTTCAATTATCTTTAATGCCAAATTTAATCCACTAGATATATAAGTTCCTCCTGATTCAGCTTTATGGAAAAATTCATATTCATTTACGTTCTTAGCCACAGTAGTATGTGAAATAAACTCAAAAGCTATATTATTATATTTTCTTTTTATAAATCTAGAAAGTACAAAGAAGAATGACCTTGCAAGATATTTTTTAGTAGTATCCATAGACCCAGATACGTCCATTATAAATATTAAAACTGCATTACTTTCCTTTTTAGGTTTCTTTTTAACTTTGTAATACCTTAAATCATCTTCTCTAAATGGGAATCTTTCTAACTCCTGATCTATACCACTTTCCATTAAAGCTCTCTTCTTACCTTGTTTTCTTGCTGTCTTAGACATAACAGTCTTTTTCTTTGCCAACCTTGGTCGTATTCCGTACTTTTGATACCCACGCTTCCTTGAAGCACTTTCTGTTAAAACTTCTGAAAACTTCTTTCTATCTAGATTAGGCAAGTCTAAATCTTCTACTATATAATCTAATAATTCTTCCATAGTGATTTCTGTTTCATAAATATCATCACCTTCGCCTTGCCCTGCTCCTTTATTTCCTTTTTTTCCACTACCATCTGCTGAGCCGACTTTATCCCCTCTTTTTTCTTCACCAGTACCAGATGCTACTCCAGTACTATTTTTACCAAAAATAAATTGATACTCTTTAATTCCTCTAATAGGTATTTTAAACTTCTTATTTTTAGTTTCACCTACTATACTTTCCTCTGATAATATGTCGCCAATATTTTCTTTTATAGACTTCTCTACTAATTGTCTGTGTCTTCTTCTATCTTCTATACTTCTATCGTGTTCAATAGGATTATCGCTATTATCTCTAAAGATTGCCATAGCTATCAATCCTTCCACAAATTATTGGCAGCATATTTTAAGATTACATCACAGCAGTGTAAGCAGTATCCATTATTTTGCATTTCTTCTACCATCGCGTTGTATTTTTCAGCTTGCTCAGTATCTCTAACTCTTGACTTAGTTATAATTCTTGATAAATCTTTTACTGATGCCATAAGTTTCTTTTCGATAGCTTCTTTTAATGGCTCATAAGAAGTATAGTCTATCTTTGATCCATTTCTAACTAAGTAGAACATATATGATGTTACATCTGCTCTAAAGCCCTTAGCTGATGCTTCAGATACTCCAATTTGCTCTTCTATGCTTCTCATAAAATCTTCATCTGGATTTAATTCCTCTCCAGTTGAAGCATCTTTGATTTTTGTCTTATTAACAAAAGCTTCTGCATTATCTATATAATTATTGAATAAACTTTCAGCTTGTTCTCTAAATGAATGTATAAATGCCTTAGTAATTTCTTTTTCAAGAATCTTATTATATTCTTTTCTTATTGTATCTTGAATAAATGCAAGATATCTCTTCTTATCTTCAGCTGCAATATCAAGTTCCTTAATAGATTTTATTATGCTTTCCATTATGCTTAACGGATTTATACAATCATATTCTGAATTTGATAAAGCATTATCTATAGCTTTAACTATAAATCTTGTACTGATACCTTTCATTCCTTCATAAGGACCAGCTTCTTCTCTAAGTTCACTAATATCAATTCGTTTTGTTGTTCCTTTTTCAACTAAATCTTCACCATTATAAATCTTTAACTTAGTTATAGGGTCAACCTTAGCTGATGGAGTTAATCTTGAAAGTATAGCAAACATTGCTGCAATTTCAATAGTGTGTGGTGCAATATGAGCTTTAAAGTTACTCTTATTTAATATCTTTTCATATATTTTCACTTCTTCTGCAAGCTCTAAGCAGTAAGGTACTTCTACCTTAACTATTCTGTCTAAAATAGCTTCATTAGTATGGTCTGATTTAAACCTATTCCACTCAGCTTCATTAGAGTGAGCTATTATAAGACCATCAAAATAAATCATTGATCCTTTACCAGGTGATGGTATAGATTTTTCTTGAGTAGCTGTTATTATAGTATGAAGATATTCAACATCATTTTTAAATACTTCTATAAATTCAACTAATCCTCTATTACCAACGTTAAATGCACCGTTTAATGAGAATATTCTAGGGTCATCTTCTGGATAAATATCCATCTTAGAGATATCTATAGCTCCAGTAAGTATTGAAGTATCTTGGTTATTAGGGTCTACAGGTGGTACTACCCCTATACCTTTTCTTGAACGAATAGAAAATCCTGTTGTTTCTACTGGAACATTCTCATATTCACCATTATATTCATTCAATAATTTATACTTACATATTGGACATAAGTCTCCTTCAATTTGAACACCTAATAATTCGTTAAATTTTGGTCTTAAATGATTTGGCACTAGGTGTAAAGGTTCTTCATGCATTGGACAACCTTTGATTGCATATATAGGTTCACATTGAACTAATGCATTTTTCAAAGCTTCTACTAATGAAGATTTACCTGCTCCAACAGGACCTACAAGATATAATACTTGTCTAGATTCTTCACCTTTCATTGATGCAGAATGTAGGTAATTTACTATCTTCATAATTACATTATCAATACCAAAAAATTCATCTCTAAAGAATCCATATTTCTTTATGGTTTCGTTTCCGTATATTTTCTTTATTCTAGGGTTCTCTTCTCCCTTTAAAGTTTCAACTCCTTTACTCATAATAGTGTCATATATTCTCTTATGAGCAAGCTTAGCTACATCAGGATTTTCTCTTAGTATTTCCAAGTAATCTAGAAATGTGCCTTCAAACTTATCTCCATTTCTGCTTTCTCTATCTGTACGAATAAATTCCTTAAAATCCATAACTACTCCCCCTTTATAATTTAGTATATTATTGTCTTGAATATATATATGACTATTTTTTATATTAAAATGACTACATATTATTTAAATAAAAAAAGGTTAGGAATTATTTTCTCAATTCCTAACCTTTTTTTATCTATTATTTAATTCTTTTAAAATATTTTATTGCACCTTTTCGTGCCTCATCAAATCTAACAATTCTTCACCATACTTTTCAAACTTCTTCTCACCCATACCTCTTATAGATAATAACTCTTCTTTATTTTTAGGATGTTTGTTAGTAATTTCTATTAATGTTGAATCAGAAAAAATTATATATGGCTTAATTCCTTCTTTCATAGCTCTATCTTTTCTCCATAGTCTAAGACTATCAAATAATTCTTTGTTTAAAATCTTAACCTCTAAATCATCACTTAGTTTGCATATTACCTTTAATCCTGATTTTAATACCTTATAAGATTTATCGTTAAGCTTTAGCATAGAATATGTTCCTTCTTTTAAGTCAACATAGCCAAGTTCTAAAAGAGTTTTTATCAAATCTCTTATAAATTTACTGCTATAATCTTTCATTATTCCATAAGTAGTTAATTTATTTAATCCATCACTAGCTATTTTAGGCCCACTCATTCCTCTTAATACATCTACTAAGACAGAAATACCATACTTCTCCCTACTTCTATAAACACAAGAAAGTATCTTTTGAGCTTCTATTGTATAATCTCTAAGCTCCTCATTATTTAAACAATTGCTACAGCTATTACAATAACCTCTTACATTTTTCTCACCAAAATAATTCAGTACAAAAGACCTATAGCATTCTTTACTTTCACAAAGGTCTATCATTCTTTGAAGTTTCGATATCTCAACTTCCTTTCTATTAAGAGACGCTGTAGTATAAATTAAATATTCTAAAGTTCTTATATCACTTCTATTAAATAATAAATAACATTTAGAAATATCACCATCTCTTCCTGCTCTTCCTATTTCTTGATAATAACTTTCTATATTTTTAGGAATAGTAAAATGCACGATATATCTTACATTAGGTTTATCTATTCCCATTCCAAAAGCATTAGTAGCTATCATTACATTTATATTTTCTTTAAGAAATTCCTCTTGATAATATACCTTTTCATTATCTTTTAATCCTCCATGATATTTACCTACCTCATATCCTAAATCTTTAAGATAATAATAAAGATTATCTACCTCTTTTCTTGTAGCACAATAAATTATCCCTGCATTATCTTCATTTTCTCGTATAATATCTTTTACAAACTCTAATTTATCCTCTTCAATATGTACACTTATAATAAGATTATCTCTATCAAAACTACCAAGATATTTATATGGATTTCTTAAATCTAAAAGCTTTATTATATCTTCTCTAACTACTTCTGTTGCAGTTGCTGTAAAAGCCGTTATTACCGGTCTATTAGGTAAACTATTTATAAATGGCGCTATTTCCCTATAGCTCTTTCTAAAATCATGCCCCCATAAAGATACACAATGTGCTTCATCTATAGCTATTTGACTTATCTTCAATCTTCTTAATTGCTTTTTAAAAAAATCATTTTCTAATCGCTCTGGTGCTATATATAATAATTTTACCTCTCCACTTTTACACTTTAAAATTATGTTATCTATCTCTTCTAAACTTTGACTACTATTTATGTACTGTGCCGGTATTCCATTATAATCTAAACTATCAACTTGGTCTTTCATAAGTGCAATAAGAGGTGAAATAACTATTGTCATACCCTTAAATATAACTGCTGGTATCTGATAGCATATTGATTTTCCTCCACCAGTAGGTAAAACTCCAAAACTATCTCTACCCTTTAAAATATTAGTAATTATCTCATACTGCCCTTCCCTAAAAGAACTATAACCGTAATACCTTTTTAAAGCCTCAAATACAACATTCATATCATCACCCCTTTCTTTAGTTAAGAGTTAAAAGTTTATAGTTAATAGTTTCTTACTTTATATTTTAAAATCTGTTCAACAGATTTTTTTCCTTTAGTATAGAATCACCTCAAATTAAGTAATAAATTATTATAGTTGAAATGATATTTATTACTTGATTTTAAGTCCCATTAATCTTGTTAAGTCTAATCCTTGCATTGCTGTTACTGTAGCTCCATATATATTTTCTATATCGACATCTATTCCTTCAATATCACAACTTGTAAAATCTTGTTTTCCTAAGAATGTTTTATTAAAATATCCATTAGTTAAATCACATTCTTCAAAAACTACTTTATCTAGTTTTACTTCTTGAAATACTGCTTCTTTTAAATTAGATTCAATAAAGTTTACATTCTTTATTTTACTAAAAGAGAATGTTGCATAACCTCCCATTACATTTTGGAAAGTTGCATCTTTAATAGAACACTCTGAAAAATTAGCACCCATAAGCTTGCAGTTTACAAATTCAACTCTATGTAAACCTCCACCAGAAAAAGATACATTAGATAAATCACAATTTTCAAATCTCGAATCTAATAAATCTATTCTAGTAAAATCGCAATCTTCAAATGCTACATTTCTAAATATACACGAATCAATAGTAATTCCAACATCATTTTTTTCTCTTATATCTCTATCTTCAATAATTTTATTTTGAATCTTTTCTTCATAAATCACTTCATCGTATATATCTTCAATTTCTTCAAAATCATCTATAAACTTAGGCTTTTGAACTTTTATTAACTTAGCCATAATACTCTCCTCTTTAATACCAAAATATTTATTAAATTAATAATACAACAAATATCTATAATTTTCTTTAAAAATATATTTATTATATAAATTATAACTATTTTTATACTTCTAAATAAATAAACTACCCATTAAACATTTTAAAATTATTTAAGAGGTAGTTTATATTTTTTAAATTTTAGTATTAACTTTTTTATCTAGTAAGTTTTTTAGATTTATTTAGTCGAAAATTTATATATAGTCTTTTCTTTAAAACTTTCTCCTTCTTTTAATATTACTGATGGGAAATTTGAACACTCTAGTGAGTTTGGGAAATATTGAGTTTCAAGACATAATCCAGCTCTCTTATTATAAACAGTATTACTCTTTCCGTTCTCTCCATCTAATACATTTCCACTATAAAACTGAACTCCAGGACATGTAGTATATATTTTCATTTCTATACCACTCTCATCTCCTTCAAGCTCTCCCACATACTTCATATTTTCTTCGGAGTCTAATATAAAGTTATGGTCATATCCTAATCCATTCTTTAATTGAATGTCTTCATCGTTTATATCTCTTCCTATTTTTTTACCTTCTCTAAAATCAAATGGAGATTCTTCTACATTTAATATATTTCCTGTTGGTAAGCAATGCTCATCATTTTCAGTATACTTACTTGCATTTAATTTTAACTTATGTCCTAATATATTACCTTTATTTTCACCATTTAAATTAAAATAACAATGATTTGTTAAGTTAACTATAGTCTCTCTATCAGTAGTTGCATAATAGCTTATTATTAGTTCACCTTCATCATTAAATTCATATTTCACTTCTATACTAAGATTCCCTGGATACCCCTCTTCTAAATGCTTTGAAACTCTAAAAAAAGTTATACTATTTCCATTAATAATATGATCCCAAACATATCTATCAAATCCCTTTTTTCCTCCATGAAGATGATTAGGTCCATTATTAATAGCTAATTCATATTTAGTGTCATTTAAAATAAATTTACCTTCTTTTATTCTATTTGCATGTCTTCCTATAATAGCTCCTAAATACGATATATTATTTTCATATTCTTCTAAAGTTTTATATCCTAGGCATACATCTACTAAATTTTCATTTTTGTCTAATACATTTATTGATGTTAATGTACATCCATAATCTAATATTGTAATATACTCTCCTATTTGATTTTCAATCTTAAACTCATGTACTGCGATACCTTCTTTAGTTATTCCAAACTCTCTTTTTGTTATTCTCATTACTATCCCCCACTAAATTATGTTGTTTCTAATATTTCTACTTAAAAATAAATCCTAAGTTGTGTTTATACTCTAATATTTCTCTAATTTTATCAGGTTCAAACTTATATTTATGATTATGATCTAATAATCCATTTACTTCTTGTTCTACATCAGTAAGTTGTGTATAACAGAACCCACATACGTCTTCTATATCCATAACAACTTGAGTTAGCTCATTTATCTTATTTATTACAGAATTCTGATCTTGTAATCTTTCTCCATATCCCCACGATTTATCTGAATTACTTTCATCAATATCGTATGCAATCCCACCATATTCACTTATAATTATTGGCCCATTATTATACTTATAGCCCTCACTATAACATTTTCTTGTACTAGTCTTAGATGGTGAACCATTTGCTGCTTTCTCTATATTTTTGTAACTTTCGGCCATAGTGTCCTTATCTGAATTATAATCATGAATAGTTAATATATCTGATATAGTATGTTCCCATCCATCATTACCAACTACTAATCTACTATTATCTAAAGATTTTGTTAAGTAAAATAAGGCATTTACAAAGTTTTGTTGTTTTCTATCACTATATACTTCGTTTATTCCCCATGATTCATTTAAAAGTGTATAGACTATAACTGAAGGATTATTATAATGCTTGTCTATAAAAGAATATAATTCCTTTGTCACATTTTCATTTGTTATATTACTATATTCAAATGTACTTGGCATTTCTGCCCACATAACAAGACCTAATGTATCACATAGGTACATATATCTATTATCTTCTATCTTCTGGTGCTTTCTAGCTCCATTAAAGCCCATTTCTTTAATCTTTAATACATCATCCTTTAATTCTTCTGGTGTAGCAGTTAATCCACCATCTTTAAAATACCCTTGATCTAATATTAGTTTTTGGTAAAATTCTTGATTATTTAAGTATATCTTTCTTCCTATAGATTCAACTTTTCTCATACCAAAATAACTATCTATCTTATCCAGTGTTTCTTCTTTTCTACATAATTTAAATTTTATATCATAAAGATTTGGCGTATTTGGGGTCCAGAAGTTCAATCTAAAATCTGGATCTTCAGAACTTACATCTATAGTTAATCTTGCTCTCTTGGATTTAAATGCAGTCGCAAATCTAGTTATAAACTCTCCTTTAAAATAAACTTCTCCAAAAAGATCTACAGTTTTATCATCTTGATTTATTCTTATATCTAAATCTAATGATGCATTATCTATCTGTGGAGTCATTTTAACATCAGTTAAATATGTATCTCCTACTTCTTCAATCCATACTGGCTGCCATATACCTACTGTTCTTGTATACCAACATAAGAAATTTTCTTTTTTCCATGATTGTTTACCTATAGGTTGAGTGCACTCATTTCTATCTTCAACTCTTATAATTACTGAGTTATTTTCTTTAATATATCTTGTAATATCCAAACTAAAGGGAGTATGTCCTCCTACATGTGTGGCCATATGATTTCTATTTATCCATATATCGCATTTATAATCTACTGCTCCAAAATTTAATATATATCTCTTATTTGCTTTTATATCTATTTTTAACTCTTTTTTATACCATACAATTTGATGATCTTCATTTAATTCAATTCCTGAATTCTTAGTATGATAACTATATGGTACTTTAATTTTCATACTATAAAAGCTATCATCCATGAAACGTTCATTTAATTCACCTACGTTTTCATCATCAAATGCAAATTTCCATTCTCCATTTAAATCAATCCAATTTTCTCTTACAAATTGAGGTCTTGGATAATGCAACTTATCTAAAATAATAATCCTCTCCCATCCCAATAAGATTAGCTTAAACATTAATCAACTATGAATTCTTACACATATTTAATTAATCTTTTAGTTATTCTATTAACTTTTTAGTTACTTTTTATAATATAAATATATTTAATTTACTATCTTTTGTCAACGTTTTCTAATGCTGCTTTATTTAATAATACAGATAAATCTTTATGCTATAATAACTATATGAAATGGAGGACTGTTTGCATGGATAATCGCTATGTTGAAAAAAAATACATTAAAGCTTTAAATAAAAACTTACCTTTTTTCCAAGCACTTGCTAGTGATACAAGGTTAAAAATTATATCTTTACTTCAAAATAAAGAAATGTCAATTAAAGAATTAAGCTCTGCTCTTAATATTTCATCTGCTGTAGTTACAAAACATATAAACATATTAGAAGAAGTTGATATTATAGAGTCATACTCTCAACCTGGAGTAAGAGGATTACTTAAATTATGTAAAATAAAAACTAATGAAGTCCAAATTATATTAAATAATAATTATGAAGAGATTAATAAAAACTTTATTGAAATAGATATTCCTATTGGAGCTTATTCTTCTTTCAAAATATCTCCACCTTGTGGCTTATCATTAAAAGATAAATTATTTGGAGTTTTAGATGATCCTAGATATTTTGCTGCACCTAATAGAATTGACTTATCTTTAATATGGTTTACATCTGGATATTTAGAATATCCTATACCTACTTATGATATTAATTTCAACAACTTAGTTGAGATGGAAATTTCTCTAGAGATTTGTTCTGAATTCCCTGGATATAACAACTCTTTTAAGTCAGATATTTATTTTTACTTAAATAACATTCCTTTAGGAAAATGGATAAGTCCTGGTGATTTTGGTGATAGAAAAGGTGTGTTTACACCTAATTGGTGGAATCTTGGAAGTGAATATGGTTTACTAAAAACAATTAAAATAAATAATACTGGAGTATATCTAGATGGTATTAAACTTTCTTCAACACCTTTAAGTGAATTTTTAAAAGAAGATAATGATGCCCTATTATTTAAAATAGAATGCCCTGCTGATACCCATAATCCGGGTGGTATAAATATCTTTGGAAAAAACTTTGGTAATTTTGATCAAAATATTAAAGTTAAATGTCATTATAACAAGTAACCTTATTGTTTTTTACATAATATTTTCAAAAATATACACCCTAGTAAACTCTTACTAGGGTGTAGTAATAATAAAATAATTCTATAGTATATTTTCTCAAGTTAGTTTAAATTATAACTTTCACCAGTAGAAAGACACATCGCACTAACTCCAGTATTAGCTAAATTTGATATAACATTAACTGTTTTATCTTTATTTGAATGGAAAAGGATTATTGTTTTAGCTTTTAGATATTCATTAAACTCAACTACATCTACATCATCAAAGTGAACTTTAAAAATTACATGGCCTTTTTGTAATTTTACTAAATTGTTTTTACAATATTCATCATTAAATATTTCAGCACCTATAGTTCCCTTTGCTGCATGTCCTGTAATTATAACTTTATTTCTACTGTCTTCTTTAAGATGTTCAAAATAGTATTTTCCCTGAACTGCTGTAAGCATTCCGTCTTGAGTTAATATTACAGATGGCTCATCTTTTAAACATACTTCTTCTCTATCTTCCATTGTATCAATACATACAACATTTCCAGAGTCTAAGCTTCCCTCTATATTCTTAACCCAATCTGTCATATCTGATAATTTTTTATAATTATCTATTATTTCTTTATCAACATATAATGGCATGTCTTTTATATTTTCACAAAGGAATTTATATATATCACATCCACGTCCATTTGGAGGTAATGGTAACACAGCCTTTCCCCCTATTGATAAAGTTTCTTTAACTGAATTTAATAATATTTCATACTGCTGAGATTGCTTAAGTATCTTTCCTGCATAGGCACAATTAAGAATTGCTGCATCAACTTCATGTGGCTTATCATTATGTAGAAGCATAGGTTCTGATACTATGTCTCCAGAATAGAATATCTTCTTTCCTTCGACATTTACTATAAACCATATCCCACCTACAACGTGCCCACTACGTCCAACTGTTATCTCTACGCCGTCAATATTATTTAATCCTATATTAAGTGTTTCAAATTCAACCTTTGTTATATCTTCTTCACTAAATGGAATTACTCCATTATTTTCTTTAACAAAGTTTTTCCACTTATTCATAAAGTTTGGTGTTGAATTTGCTGTTGGGCTCGAAGCATATACTTTACCTCTATATCCCATACTATATATTAAAGGCAGTGAAGCACTATGATCTTCATGTGCATGAGATAATAATACAAATCTTAGTTTAGATACTAATTCCTTTGTTAAAACAGGATAATCACCTACACCATTTTCATTAATCTCTCTTTTTACACCACAGTCTAATAAAATGACACCTTCTGACCATTCAATAGCATAGCAGTTACGTCCATTTTCACCACTACCGCCTAATGAATATAATTTAATCATCGTTTCCTCCCGCTTTTCTCAACTTAAGCTCCATATTTCTTTGTATGCCCTAAGTAATCCATTATTGTACTCATAAATTGTGCACCAGTATATCCATTTATGATACCTTTTGCTATTGCTCTTTCACCACATGAAGTACATTCATCAACCCTAACATTAGGTCCCCATAAAAATGCAGGTACTGGATCTGCACTGTGATCTCTAACATGACATGGTGTTGAATGGTCTGCTGCTAAAGCTAAATAAGTATTATCCTTATCTATTTTAGTTAACCAATAAGTAAACATAGCATCTATCTGTTCAACTATTTTAGCTTTCTTTAATGGTTCATTATCATGTCCGCAAAGGTCTGTTCCCTTAATATGAACTATAACTAAATCATGATTTTCAAGTTCATCAAGAACCTTCTGTGCTTTTCCTAAGTAATTTGTATCAAATCCTCCAGTAAAGCTTTCATCTGTTGCATAGTCGAAGTTACACATCTTTCCTATACCAGTTATAGTTTCATCTCCAGCAATTACACTAACCTTTACTTTAGGGAATATACTTTCAATCGGAGGCAGTACCATTGCAGCAGCTGCTCCTCTTGTTATTATAAAGTTTGCTTTGTGTAAGCCCTTCTTTTCTCTTTCTATATTTACAGGATGTTTATCCCAAACCTCTTTTACGTGTAGTTGGAACTTCCAAAGCGCTTCTGCACTCTTTTGATAGTTATTTTCTTGTATAGGACATATCATCTTGCTTCCTTCACAAGCTGTTCCTGGATCAGTATCAACTATATGCCAATCTAAGTCTTCTCCACTCATAACTACAGCTACTCTATGTTCTGTAAGTGAAAGAATCTTAAACGTACATCCATCAACTTCATATCCATCAACAGCTTCTATTAATGCTTTTATATCTTCTTTATCTTTAATACGTCCTGCTCTTCTGTCTATAACTACTAAATCATCATCTACAGTTCCTAAATTTCCACGGAAAGCAACATCACCTTTTTTCATTTCTAATCCAGCACTATAAGCTTCAACAGCTCCACGGCCAGTATAATGTTCATCTGGATTATATCCAAAAAGACATATGTGCCCCCAGTCTGTTCCTACACGGCACCCTGGACGGTATGGATGTACCAGTCCTGTCATACCTTCTTTACATAATAAATCCATAGTTGGCGTATTAGCATACTCTAATGGTGTTAATCCATTTAATTCTGCTATAGGGCGATCTCCTAAACCGTCAGCTATAAGATAAATTCCTTTAGCCTTCCCCATTTTACTTCGCCTCCTTTAATCTTTCCTTTATTACGAATGCTGAAATTCCTATTACAACTACCCATATAGCAACTACTGCTACTGTGCTATTTGTAAATGGTTTCCCAAAAGTAAACTTAAAAGTTGAGCTTCCAGCTACTGCAACTCCGCCATTTAAAGAAAGTGTTCTTTGTCCTGCTTCATTCTCACTTAATGTATACTTTGTTACATTACTTGGAGTCATAACACTTATTGGCTCCATTCCATTAGGAAGGGCTATAGTTAAATTATAAGATTCTATTTTATTTGAGCTCTTGTTAGTAAACTTGTATTCCATTAAAGCTGTTGGTATACCAGTTTCTGGATCATCATTCTCAACTGCATAAAAATCCTTACAGCTAACTTCAGCTATAACATTTACTTCTGTTTCTGGCATTTCTGAGTTTAATGTAAAGTATGAAACACTACCTACTTTAGTAAGTTCTCCATCAACTGCTTGTCCATCTATAGAAGCATTTATTAGTTCTGAATCTTATACACTTACTGGAATATACACTATACCTTCATCAGAAGTTTTAGCAGTCATTTCTATATTTAAAATAGCATCACTATTTTCTGCTGGTACAAATGACTCGCTATATTTACTAATAGTGAAAGTTTCAACTGAAGCTTCCGCAACAACTGGATATGATATAGCTGCTACAGCTACAGCAAGCGTTACCATGAATTTGCTAATATATTTATTCATAAATGTTCTCCTTATCTCATTTCTTTGTTTTTTTATTAAACAAGACCTATAATACGGAACCATGTGAAGTAACATACTCCCATAATTAACCACTTAGCTGTTAAAACTAATAATCCATATACTAATTGATTACTGATAGTAAAGTAGTTTGTACTATAGAATATTAAGTTTGGTTTGCAGTGTGGTGGAAGAGTTATACTATCACAAATAGTTAATGATGCAGGAAGTGCAAATAATAATGGATTAACACCAGCCGCAGTTGCTAAAGTAATAGTAGTTGGAATTAATATAACTGTTCTAACTGTTTTACTTGTAAATACCATATGGCTGAAACTTGCTACAAACATAACTATCATGAATAAAATAAATGGATTCATTCCTGATAAATCAAGAGTACCAAATACCTTATTTAATAAGAATGCCGCAACACCTGATTTATCTAATGCTAGTCCACCAGCGTAAGCTCCACAAGAAAATATCATTAATTCCCATGGAATCTTAGTCTCTTTCCAGTTAAGGAATCCTATATATGGTAAGTAGAATAATACTGCTGAAACAACAGCTACCATTGCTAAGCTTATTTGAACTCCAAATATGTTTGCATGGTATCCATCAGTACACCATAAGAATACTGTAATAGCGAATATAATAAGTGCTTTTATTTCATTCTTAGACATTTTACCTAGATCTTTATATTGCTCAGCAAGAGATTTTTCTTGTCCGCTTTCTGTACTTAAAGATGGTTTTTTTATTTCTAATGGGAATAAAACTTGAGCTATTACGAATGAAGCAATCATAGTTAAAATAGCTATAGGCATACCTGCTATAAACCATTTACCCCATGTTACTTCTATTCCTGCTAAATCCTTTATGTATCCAGCCGCCATTATTTGAGCTGCTGTTGCAGTTAATATACCAGAAGTAGCTATATTGTTAACATGTATTTCTTGAAGCATCATTTGACGTCCAAAATTACTTTCACCTGGTACAGCATTGTATATTTTACAAATCATCATAGTGATTGGTAATAATAATGCAGCACGAGCTGTAGTTGATGGAATTACAAATGCTAATAAGAAATTAACAAATATTAATGATAAAAGTGCACCTTTTGCAGTTTTACCAAATTTAGAAACTACGAATAATGCTAAACGCTTTGCAAATCCTGACTTTTCCATCCCTGAAGTGATAACAAATGCCGATAACATTAACCAAATAACGTCATAACCTAAAACACTAAATATTGAACTTTGATCCCAGCCACCAGTAAGTGCTAATATAACAACAACTAATAAAGCTGAAGCATATGTAGGAATTGCTTGTGAAACCCAAAGTACTAGTGCCATAAGGAATGTTGCTAAAGCAGTCTTCCCTTGGAAAGTCATCCCAACAGGCGTCTTCATTGTTATTATTAAACCAAAAACAAGTAACGCCACTGGAATCCCTAAAATTTTCATCCAGTCACGTTTTGTACTAGATGATTTCGATACAGATGTAGTCTTCATAATATCCTCCCAAATTTTATATAACTTTTTAGTTATGGAATTAATTTAAATTTAAATGTAAAATTTAATATTATTCCTTTAAGATTATATTAAGAAATCGTATTCTAGTCTAATTCCATTATTTACTCACCTTATAACTTTTTGTTATAATAAATAATTATTAATGAATTTAGGAGATATATTTATGAACATAGAAAAACTAAAAAGTTTCTGTAAGGTAGTAGAATATGACAGTTTCTCTAAAGCATCTGAAGAATTATTCTGTAGTCAGCCTGCCATCTCAAAACAGATTAAATCTCTCGAAAAAGAAATCGGTTTCTCACTCTTTGATCGTGATGGTAAAAAGATAACATTAAATTCAAATGGACAAATAGTCTATAAATATGCACAAAGAATTTTAGATGAAATTGCTGAAATGAATAGAGAAATTATAGAAATCAACAGTTCTCTTTCCCCTGTGATTTCCTTTGGGGCAACTAATTTTATTGGAGTACATATAATAACACCTAAAATAAGTAGATTTAAAGAAGCTAATGCTGAAGCATCACTTTCTTTTACAATTGATTTTATACCTAATATTTTAAAAATGCTTCAATTTAATAAATTCTCATTTGCTTTTATATCTGAATCTAATTTACTTAATGATTATCCCGATATAGAAACGGAATTTTTTAGAGATGATGAACTTATACTTGCAGTACCATATAATCATCCTTGGGCTAAAAGACAATACATTAATTTAGATGAGTTAAAGAATGAAACTTTTTTAGTATCCCAGCCTAATTCTGCTGTTAGAAACTTTATAGAAAAGCAACTTTATTCAAAAGGTATAGTTCTTACTAATATCAATAATTTGTATAATATTGAAGGGATAAAACAGTCTATCCTAAGTGGTCATGGTATTTCTATAATTCCTAAAGAGGCAATTATTACTGAACTCAATCATAAATTATTAGTGGAAGTCCCTATAAAAGATTTAACCTTTACTAGAAAATTGTTTATTGCTTACAAAAAAAATAAGCGTTTCACTTCAATGGAGAGAAATTTCATACAGTCGCTATAAAAACAAAAGAGTATTGACATTCCATCAATACTCTTTTTATTATTGAATTTTATAGCTTACTATACTATCATTTTCTGAAATCACATCATGAAACTTTAAATATAAGATTAATTAAATTTACTCATAAATACTATCAGCAGCCAAATTTCTTAAATTAATATACTTAGTTTTAATACAATAAATTAGGTAGTAACAATGATATCTGCGGTATATATGTTATTAATAGCAACGATATCAGCATTGCTATAATAAATGGTATGGACTCCCGTATGAAATCTTCTAACTTACAATCTGTCATTGAACAGCAGGTGAACATCATAGAGCCGAATGGTGGTGTGATTCCTCCAATCATGATATTAACTATAGCTATAAGACCAAAGTGTATTGGGTCTACCCCTAGCTTAGTAACTACCGGCACTAAAAGGGGTGCAATTATTATTAATGCTGCTCCACCTTCTAATAACATACCTAAAAGTAATAATAATATATTAATTAAAAGTAACATTAAATATTTATTACTTGTTATTCCTAATAATAAACCTGTCAACTGTTGAGGAATCATTTGCCATGTCATATAGTACCCAAATACAGATGCTGCAATAATTATTAATACAACCGTACTTGTTCCATAAACTGTTTCCTTTATTATTGCTGGAATATGAGAAACCTTTAAATTCTTATAAATAAATACTCCTACTATAATACAGTAAACTACAGCTACAGCCCCTGCTTCTGATGGAGTAAATACTCCCATTCTAAGTCCAGCTATAATTCCAAAAGGAAATAATAAAGCCCATATAGAATCTAAGGCTTGTCTTGCTATTTCTCCAAGAGTAGCACGCTTTTCACGGGTTGGCATGTACCCTCTCTTTTTTGCAATTATATTAACTGTAATCATTAATGCTACAGCCATTAAAATTCCTGGAATATATCCAGCCATAAACATCTTACCAACTGATACACTTGCTATTAAAGCATAAACTATTAAGTTTATTCCCGGAGGTATTACTGGAGTTACCGCTGATGATGCCGCTGTGATAGCAGCTGCAGTAGCTTTTTTATACCCTCTCTTCTCCATTTCTGGAACAAGCATCTTACACTGCATAGCTGCATCAGCATTTGCTGAACCAGATACCCCTCCCATTAATACGCTCAAAAGAACATTAACTTGTCCTAATCCACCTTTCATATGCCCAGTTAAAACTTCAGCAAACTTCATAAGCTTTCCACTGATTCCAGCATAGTTCATTATAGACCCAGCTAATATAAAGAAGGGAATTGCTAACAATGGAAATGACTGTGCACTAGTTATAAATTTTTGTAATATTAAATCAACAGGTGCTCCGTGGTCTAGGAATGTAAAATAACTAAGAGTTGCTCCAAATAAAGCATAAGCTATTGGTATTCCTGTGAAATATAATAAGAATACTATTAATATCGGTAAAAATGCCATAATACTTTCCTCCTATGAATTATTTTCTTCTTTAATCTTTTTAAAATCTCTTACCAAAAAGATTATCGAGTACATTGTCATCAATGCAAATCCAATAACTAATGATGAAGAAACATATGCAGACGAAATTCCAAGTACTGCTGTAGGTTTAATATACGAACGACTTATATAAATAATTCCAATGTAAGTAATATATCCATTTAAAAGTATTAATATTAAATCTACTAAAATTATGACTATATTTCTAATTGTCTTTGGTAGCTTGTTTACAACTATATCTACACCTATATGTTGCCCTCTTTTATATGAAGCTGCTGCACCAATGAATACGCTCCATACAAAACATATAGTTGCTACCTCTTCAGACCAATATAAACCTGTTTTCATAAAGTATCTCAAAAATACATTTATAACAACAAGCACAGTTGTTATCATTATAAAAGTACCAGCAATAATTTCTTCAAAATTACTCAATATACGTTTGAATAAAGATTGTTCTTTCATAGTTTCCCCCTTAGTTATCTCTCATCTTTTTTAATTCTTCTTGAAGCATATCGTAAATACCAGGAGTTACTCCATCCATATTTTCATAAACGACCTTAGTTACTTCTGAAAATGCTTCAGTATGCACTTCATTAAATTGAACGCCAAAAGATTCAAGATCTGCTACGGTCTGCTCATATGATTCATTCATTATCTCTATCATTTCCTGTGCTCCATAAGCAAACTCTTCTTCTATAATATTACGGTATTTTTCTGGAATACTATTAAAAAGATCTAAGTTTATATAAGCTCCACAAGTTCCTAGAAAATGCTTAGTTAATGCAACATTCTTTACAACCTCATAACATTTAGTTCCTATGTTAGAAAACTCTGAGCCTTCTAATCCATCAACAACCCCTTGTTGTACTGCTGATATTGTTTCCCCAAAAGTTAGGGATGTTGCAGTTGCTCCCATGGCATTTATTGAATCAATAAATAACTTACTTCCAGGTGTACGAAGCTTAACTCCCTTAAGGTCTGCTGGAGTTTCGATAACTTTATTAGTCATTAAGTTTCTAAAACCAAAAATATAATCAAGACCTAATATCTTTATCCCCTTTTCTTCAGCCTTTTTTATCATATCTTGCACAAGCTCTGTTTGTATCATCTCACTATATTCCTCAAAAGAAGTATAAAGCATAGGTCCTACTAAAGCTTTAAAGTCTGGAACATAATCTCCTAAATATGATGGATCTTCAACAGATATAAAATGTGCTCCACGGACAACATATTCAAGGCCATCTTTATATGTAGCTAATTGCCCTTGTGGAAATGTTAAAATTTCAATAGCTCCATCTGTCTTCTCATAAATTCTTTCAGCTATCAAATCCATAGTTTTTGTTAACTGTTCATCTGGTGAGAATACGTGGCTTAGTCTTAAAGTTAATTTGTAGTCTTCATCATTAATGTTTTTGTTTCCACAAGCAGCTAGATTTAACATCATCAATACTGAGATGCTTGATAATACAACCCGTCTCCCTATGCTCCCCCATTTTTTCATTTTATTTCCCCCTAAGCTAATAATTAATTTGTAATATATAAATATTTTTAACAACAACTATCTTAAGTAGTTATTAACTATTTATTCTTTAGAATTTCTCCTACTATATCAGGATCATTAGATATTAAAACATCTATTTCCATATCAATAAGCTTCCTATAATCCATAGGTTCTTTACCTAGCCACACATTTACTTCTATCCCTTCATTATGAATAGCTTTGACCTTTTCTCCTGTTAAATAGTATCCAGCTGGGTGGAAGCATTCTATTCCATATGCTTTAGTATATTTTCCTGGTTCAATCATCCAGCAATCTGATAAAAATCCACACTTAATCTCAGAATCTATTTTTTTCATTTTTATAATACTTTCATGATTAAATGACGAAATTATAACTTTTTTATCTAATCCATATTCAACTATTAATTCATATACTTTTTCCTCTAAGTCTTCATAATCATATACACTATTCTTAAGCTCAATATTTGAAATTATTTCCGTATCTTTAACAAGGTCAAAATATTCTCTTAGTAGTGGTATTTTTATGTATCCAAATTGTCCTGTAAATGAAGCTGAAAAATCATACTGTAATAACTCTTCATATGTAAAATCTTTTACACGGCCGCTTCCATTTGAGGTCCTATCTATTGTTTCATCATGTATAATTACAATTTCTCCATCTTTAGTAAGTTGAACATCGAACTCCATTCCATCTACACCAACTTCAATAGCCTTTTCAAATGCTAATAAAGTATTCTCCGGATACTTACTACTGAAACCTCGATGTGCAAAATTTTTAGTCATAATATACCTCCACCCTTTTAATCGTTTACACATTTTCTTGTAATAAAAAAAGAAGAATACAAAAAATAATTATTAAAATTCTTCCCCTTCTTTATTTTAAAATATTTACCATATGAACTTAATTTATCATACCTCATATTCAACTTCAATATATTATTCCAATTTTAGCTATATTTAACCTAATTTTTACATGTTTTTCTCTAATTTATTCCTCTCTCATAAAATCTATTATTAATTTTTATAAATAAAGCCAGCACTAGCTGGCTTTATTTCTTAATTCTTAATTAATCTAGGCTTCTTGATGCTACAACATCTACTCCTGTTCCTAGAATATCCTTTATTATTATATCTCCAACCTTTATAGGAGCTTTACAGATAACATCATTTATTACTTTTATAGCTTCAAAATTTAAACTTTTAGGTATAGCACCATTAGTTTTCACAGGTAAAACTGGTAGTCTAGCACCTTCTATTTTAACTGTTGAAGTTATTACTCTTACCGGATTAATAACTTCATTCAATCCATATACTTCTCCTCTTTTGCATGTATTACCTGTTACAGTTTTATTATCAGCATCTACAGTTAAGTGACATCCTAAAGGGCATGATATACATATTAATTCCTTTTTCATTATTACGCCTCCTCTAATGATACTACTAAATCTTCAACTACATTTTCTAAAAGACTTTTCTTTAAAATAATCTTTTCCATTTCAGATGGAGCTAAATGCTTACGTTTAAATTCGGCCACTATATTTTCACCTGATCTTACTACTATTTTTTTATCATGATAAATATTATTTACTCTCATAAACATAGTAAGATTATCTTTCATTGAATCCGTACTTATCTTTTGAGGCACTGTGTAATTTATATTTTTACCATTGATAACTTTTAAATAACTACCTCTTTTTAGCTCTCCTTTTATATATTCAGCTGCACATTTTCCAGCTCTATTGGCTTCTTCACTTACAAAATCAACTAAGTCATGAACATGAAGTACATTACCACAAGCAAACACTCCATCAATTGAAGTTTCCATAGATTCACTTACTATTAATCCATTAGTTCTTCTATCACCTTCTATGCCAGCCTTTGATGAAAGTTCATTTTCTGGAATTAATCCAACAGATAATAGAAGTGTATCTACATCAAACTCTATTTCTGTTCCTTTAATTGGAGCTCTATTTTCATCTACTTTAGCTATAATAACCTTTTCTAATCTATCTTTACCTTTTATATCTACAACTGTATGAGATAAATATAACGGTATATCATAATCGTTTAAACATTGAACAATATTTCTGTTTAATCCATTTGAATATGGCATAAGTTCAACTACAGCTTTAACATTAGCTCCTTCAAGTGACATTCTTCTAGCCATTATTAGCCCAATATCCCCTGAACCTAATATCAATACCTCTTTACCTGGCATATAACCTTCCATATTTATATATCTTTGAGCAGCTCCTGCAGTTAATACTCCAGAAGGTCTATCCCCTGGTATTGCAATTGCACCTCTAGTTCTCTCTCTGCATCCCATTGCTAGTATTATAGCTTTTGCATTAAGAATCATATATCCATCTTCAGTATTTATAGCATGTACAGTTTTATCTTCCTCAATCTCTAAAACCATAGTATCAAGTTTAACTTCTATATTAGTACTCTTGACCATATCTATAAATCTTTCAGCATACTCTGGTCCAGTAAGCTCCTCTTTAAATGTATGAAGTCCAAATCCATTATGGATACATTGATTTAAAATACCACCTAATTCTTTATCTCTTTCTACTATTAATATTTTTTCTATACCTTCTTTATGAGCTTCATAAGCTGCAGCAAGTCCAGCTGGTCCTCCACCTATAACGATTAAATCATATTCCATATCTCCATACCTCCTACTTTGTTTTACCGTAAAGTATTACTGAATCAGATTTTTCTTGAACTATATCTTCCATTTTTATATCTAGCTCTCTTGAAATAATTTCTTGAACTCTTGGTCCGCAGAAGCCTCCTTGACATCTTCCCATCCCTGGTCTACATCTTCTCTTAACTCCATCAATAGAAATTTTTCCAAATCCCCTATGGATTGCATCTATAATTTCCCCTTCTGTTATACTTTCACATCTACAAATTATTCTTCCATATCTTGAATCTTTTTTAATTAATTCAGCCTTCTCTTCTTTTGATAATTCCATAAAGTAAACTTGTTCTCTCTTACCATTAAACTTTAAATTCTTCTCTAAAGTTAATCCTGAATCTTTTAATATATTAACTACATCTTCAGCGATAGCCGGTGCTGAAGTTAATCCTGGAGATTTTATACCAGCTACATCTATAAAGCCTTTTACTTCTTTATCTTCACCTACTATAAAATCACCTGAATCCGATACAGCTCTAAGTCCTGCAAATGTTCTTATACAATCTCTAAAATTAATTTTGTCAGTTGTATTCATTGCTGATTTTTTTATATTAGCTAAACCTTCACTTGTTGTGTTTAATGCTTCTCTATCTTCTCCATCTACGGCATTAGGTCCAACTAATAGATTCCCATGAATAGTTGGAGTTACTAATACACCTTTTCCTAATTTTGATGGACATGGGAAGCAAGTATGACTAACTAAGTTGCCTTGGCTTTTATCCATAACATAATATTCACCTTTTCTTGGCGTAATCTTAAAGCTTTCTTTACAAATCATATTATGTATTCTATCGGAGTAAATACCAGCTGCATTTATTACATATTTAGCTTCTATTTTCTTACCATTTGTAGTTTCTATTACAAAGGTTTCATATTTATTAATTTTCGCTACTTCAGCATCTAAAATAATTTCGCCACCATTTTGAATACCATTTTCAACAAGAGCTATAGTATATTCAAATGGTCCTACTATCCCACCTGTAGGTGCTAGAAGTGCTCCTTTTATATCATGAGATAAGTTAGGCTCTATCTCCAATACCTCTTCTTTAGAAAGAACCTTTAGTCCTTTTACCCCTATTGTACTTCCATTTATATAAAGATTATTTATTGTCTCTAAATCCTCATCATTAAATGCTAATACTAGTGAGCCATTTCTCTTAAAAGGTACTGATAACTCCTTACATAAATCTTCAAACATTTCATTACCTTTTACATTGTATTTAGCCATTAATGTTCCTATTTTCGGGTCATAACCTGCGTGTATTATTGCTGAATTGGCCTTAGTCGTTCCCATAGAAACATCATTTTCTTTTTCTATTAAAATACTTTTTACATTATACTTGCTTAACTCTCTAAAAATTGATGCTCCCATCACTCCAGCACCTATTATTGCTACATCATACATATAACTCACTCCTCATACTCAAATAAAAAAAGCCAAGCCAAAAACAAGGATTACTAAAACCCTTAGCTTTTGTGCTTGACTCTGTTTCTCTTGCACTTATTCAATATATTTAAATTATAAACCTTTTAGAAATCACTGTCAATTATTCTTCTTCCCATTTTTTAGATCTATCAACAGCTTTTTTCCAACCCTTATACAACTTTCTTCTCATTTCATCATCAAAATTAGGCTCATAGCTTTCACTTACATAAAAATTCTTTGCAATCTCTTCTTTACTTTCCCAATAACCAACTGCAAGTCCTGCTAAATATGCAGCTCCTAATGCAGTCGTTTCAGTTATTATCGGTTTACTAACCTTAGCATCTATAATATCAGCTTGAAATTGCATTAATAAATTATTTTTGCTAGCTCCACCATCAACCTTTAAAGTTTTAAGCTTTAATCCTATATCTTCTTGCATAGCTTCTATTAAATCCTTAGATTGATATGCTATTGATTCTAATGCAGCTCTTATAATATGGTTTTTATTTGCACCTCTAGTTAACCCTAATATAGCACCTCTAGCATACATATCCCAATAAGGTGCTCCAAGTCCAACGAAAGCCGGAACTACATAAACACCACCATTATCATTAACCTTTTTAGCAAAATACTCTGAATCACTAGATTCTGATATTAAACACAGCTCATCTCTCAACCACTGAATTATTGCCCCTCCCATAAATACAGAACCTTCAAGTGCATATTGAATCTTATTATCTATTCCAATAGCTATAGTAGTAATAAGTCCATTTTTACTTTCAACCATCTCTTCACCAGTATTCATAAGTAAGAAGCATCCAGTTCCATAAGTATTTTTAGCATCTCCTTTGTTAAAGCATGCTTGCCCAAACAAAGCAGCTTGTTGATCACCAGCTATACCAGCAATAGGAACTTTAATATCTTTTTTACTTCCTCCTAAATTAGCATATCCATAAACTTCTGATGAATTTCTAACCTCTGGTAGCATACTCATAGGTATTTCTAATCTTTTAGCTATTTTCTCATCCCATTTTAATTCTTTAATATTATATAACATTGTCCTAGATGCATTTGTATAATCAGTTACGTGAACTTCTCCATTAGTAAGCTTCCAAAGTAACCAAGTATCTACAGTACCAAATAAAAGCTTTCCTGCTTCAGCTTTTTCTCTTGAACCTTCTATGTTGTCTAATATCCATTTTATCTTAGTCGCTGAAAAATATGCATCTATAACTAAACCTGTATTTTCTTTAATATATTTATCTAAGCCTTCAGACTTTAACTCTTCACAAATTTTTGCAGTTCTTCTACATTGCCATACTATAGCATTATATATAGGCTCTCCCGTTTCCTTATCCCAAACTATAGTAGTTTCTCTTTGATTTGTTATTCCTATAGCAGCAATTTGCTCTGGCTTTATATTTGTCTTAGCCATAACTTCTTGTAATACTCCATATTGTGATGACCATATCTCCATAGGATTATGCTCAACCCACCCTTCCTTAGGGTATATTTGAGTAAACTCCTTTTGAGCTATACCATATATATTTTGTTCTTTATCAAATATAATTGCCCTTGAACTTGTTGTTCCTTGATCTAAAGCTACAATATACTTTTTCATTTCTCAATCTCCCTACATTCCCCATATTTCTGTTTTACTTGTTGATACGCAAGTTGCTCCTGAATTTAAGGCTAATATAACATCTTCTTTAGTATCTATTAATCCTCCTGAAACTACTGGCTTTCTTGTAAATGTCGAGATATCTTTAACTACTTTAGGTATTACTCCTGGTAATATCTCAATTGCATCACACTCTGAAATAACATGATTTTTGCTATTATTAAGAGATATAGTGTCAAAAACAAAGAAACGTTGAATTGCTACTAATCCATAATTCTTTGCTTGCTTTATTAAATTTCCCTTAGTGCTTATAATTCCATCAAAACTTGTCTCATTCTTAATAAACTTAATTGATATTTCTTTATTGCTTAACCCTTCAACTAAATCTATATGAATTATTCCTATTTTATCTTTTCCCTTTATTTTTTCACTTATTTCTTTTATAGAAATAATATCACCAAATAAAACAAATATTATATCAATATCTGTTTCAATAGCCTCTTCAAGTGATTTCATATCTTTTACTGCTGCTATTACTGGATTACCTTCTAAAACCTTTTTCATTTCAATCATATATTCTCTTCCTTCTCGTTAGTTAAACATTTACATCTTCTTATATACTAACCTCAAATCTTTATATTTTAAATTATAGCCATATATTACATATAACGTCAATGGCTTATCTCTACGATATAAGTGATACTTTTTTAACAATAATTTTATATAAAATATCTAATTTTTAATATTTTCATATAGTTGTTTTAAGTTTTATATTATATACTTAAAAATATAAAATTTTTAAAGGAGTATGCAATTGTTGCATTTTAATATTATGGACAGAAAAATTGTATTTTTTGATATAGACGGAACACTTATTGATGAGCATACGCTTATAATTCCTGAAAGCGCTAAAAAAGCCTTAAAAGAAATGAGATCTAATGGACATCTAGCCTTTATTAATACCGGAAGAACAGCTTGTCAAATTGAATCTCTAAAAAGTAAACTTGAATTTGATGGATTTATTTGTGGATGCGGAACTTATGTTGAATATGAAGATAAAGTTTTACTTCACAAATCTCTTGGGAATGAATTAACTTCTAAATTAGTTAAGGCACTAAAAAAGTATCATATAGATGGTGTTTTAGAAAGTATCGATGGTGTTTATTATGATAATATAGAAGCAATAAGACACCCTGAAGTTTTTAAGGTTCTTAATATTCATAAATCTGAAGGTTCTTATTCGGGTAAGACTTGGTATGAAGATGGGCTAAACGTAGATAAACTTGTAATCTTCTTAAATAATGATAGTGATTTTGATGGATTCTTTAATGAATTTAAAGATGTTTTTGATTTTATTAAAAGAGCTGATGATTTCTATGAATTAGTACCGATTAATTACTCAAAAGCTACTGGAATACAATTTATTATAGAACATTTAGGTATTCCATTTGAAAATACGTACGCTATAGGTGATAGCGCTAATGATTTAACAATGCTTAAATATGTAAACAACAGTATAGCTATGGGAAACTCTAATCCAATATTATTTGATCTTGTTAAATTTGTTACTAAAGATATAAATGATGATGGTATAGAATATGCATTAAAACATTATGAAATGATTTAACTAAAAAAAGTGCGTACTAAGTACGCAAGTGAAAAGTCGGCTACGCCGAAATGAAAAAGCTACTTTGTAGCTGTGAAAAGTCAACTCTGTTGAGATGAAAATGCTATGAAGTAGCAGGGGAAAGTTAATTTAGTTAAGGTGAAAATGCTACTTGTGTAGCAGAGAAAGTGTAACAGATAGATAATTTTCACTATTGCCATAGGCAATCATTTCCCTGTCATGTCAGTGACATTTTCCCTTCAGCTTCAGCTGACTTTTCCCCAAAGTGCTTCGCACTTTATTTAATTAGTTTTTCTATATTAAGTAACTTTTCAGAATCAACCTTCATAGCACCGATATAATATTCTACGCCTTTACTTACAGCAGCAAAATCTCCATGGCCATCTGATCCGCAAGTTATTATCATATCATTATCTTTGCAGAATTCTATACAAGTTTCTGTCATTAGTTCACTGTTAGCTGGATAGTAACTTTCTATTCCATCAATCCCCATAGATTTAAATTTATTTAATTTTTCTATTATTTCTTCTTTACTCTTTTCTTTATAATAATTACAAGGATGAGCTAACACTGCATATCCACCTGCCTTATGAACAACACTACAAGCTTCTTCTACTGTAGGAAAATCAAATTGTTCATGTCCACAATTGTATTCTCTATAGTATTTCATTCCATCAAATAAGCCTTCTGTTATTTTCTTATCATATAAATAGTGAATTCCATCCCATCCACCTTTTCTTTTATCATGTTTATATCTAGTGAATTCATCGTAAGATATATCTTCATAATCCTTTTCCATTCTTCTAATAAGCTCAAAACTTGTTTCTAAAAGGGCATTTTGTGCTTTATCTACAAGTCTTATCATTTCATCATTATTATCAAATTTATAGCATGTTACATGTACTACTATATCTTCAAACTTACAATCTAATTCTACTCCTCTTATTAACGTAACACCTAATTCATCAGCTGCTTCCTTAGCTTCCTTATATGAACCAATCTCATCATGATCTGTTATAGATATCACTTCTATATTTTTTCTTTTTGCTTCTTCAATTATTTCTCTTGGAGACATTGTTCCATCAGAATAATATGAATGCGTATGTAAATCAACTAACATATTTTCCTCCTAAGGTTTTATTTCTATTTGCATTTTATATTTTTTATAATATATTGTCTATAATTAATGTCCTATCCCTAAATATTAAATACTCTTTAATATACTTTAATTAAATGTTTACATAACCCTTTAGCTCGTATTTTGATACTTTTTAGTAGATTTATTGTTTTCTTTCCTATTGATTTAGGGTATAATAACCAGTAGGAGAAACGTAAATGTAATAGTTTTTAAATTATTACATATTTTATATTATTCTCTATAACTTAAATTGAAATATACGGAGGTATTACCATGTTAGTTTCAGCTAAAGAAATGCTAAACAAAGCAAGAGAAGGAAAATACGCTGTTGGTCAATTCAACATCAACAACTTAGAATGGACAAAAGCTATTTTACTTACAGCTCAAGAAAATAATTCACCAGTAATCTTAGGAGTATCTGAAGGTGCTGGAAAATACATGTGTGGTTACAAAACAATAGTTGGTATGGTTAACGGAATGTTAGAAGAATTAAACATCACTGTACCAGTTGCTTTACACTTAGACCACGGTAGCTACGAAGGATGCTATGCAGCAATGAATGCTGGATTCTCTTCAGTTATGTTCGATGGTTCTCACTATTCAATCGAAGAAAACATAGCTAAAACATCTGAATTAGTTAAAGCTACTGCAGAAAAAGGATTATCTTTAGAAGCAGAAGTTGGATCAATCGGTGGAGAAGAAGACGGAGTTGTTGGTAAAGGTGAAGTTGCTGATGCTCAAGAATGTAAATCAATCGCTGATTTAGGAGTTACTATGTTAGCTGCTGGTATCGGAAACATCCACGGAAAATACCCATCAAACTGGCAAGGACTTGCTTTCGACGCTTTAGAAGAAATCAACAACGCTTGCGGAAACATGCCATTAGTATTACACGGTGGTACTGGTATTCCAGAAGAAATGATAAAGAAAGCTATATCTTTAGGAGTTTCTAAAATCAACGTTAACACTGAATGTCAATTAGCATTCCAAGAAGCTACAAGAGCTTACGTTGAAGCTGGAAAAGATAAAGAAGGAAAAGGATTTGACCCAAGAAAATTATTAAATCCTGGATTCGAAGCTATAAAAGCTACAGTTAAAGAAAAGATGGAACTTTTCGGATCAGTTAACAAAGCTTAATACATTTTATATAAAAATAAAGTGAAGTAAATTAATACTTCACTTTATTTTATTACTTTTTTAATTATCGCTTAAACCTATATCCTATTTCGCTTATCTTATATATCTCTTCGCTATTCAAAGATGCTATTTCTCTAATTAAATATTCTTTAATTAGATTTTTAAATCCATCTATTTCAACTCTTTTCAAAGCTACTTTCTTACTAATTTCAAAAATATTAATAGCTAACAGTATGGCTTCCACTCTTTGCTCTTTTCTATCATAAAGCGCTGTACATGCTAATATTAATCCTGTTAAGATATCTTCAAATTCTTTATCATCTAATAAATTTTCCTCAATGCTAACTGTAAATTCACTATATCCATCTGTAATCCAATAATTCGTATCTTTTATTATTAATATAGTATTATTCTTTCTTGAAAAATCTCTATATTTATCATCCTGTGAACTTAAATAATACTTTTGTCCATCAATCAAAGAAATTACCTCTTCTTTAGTACCTTTTACAATATCGATATCATATCTATTTATAAAGCTTAATATTAAATCTCGATTATCTCTAGATTTATTAATTCCACATAAATCTAAAATTATTTCTTTGCTCTTTTTAGATGATATTAGATATTCTTCTATTTCTATTAAATTCTCACTCTCTAAATGTTCTAAATTTATTAATAATCCATCTATATTAACTTCATCATTTTCTGTTATTTCATATATTAACTTAATGTTATTATTATAGCTTTCTATAGTTTCTCTTATATCATTTATCCTATCTTTGCTAACAATGCATTGTATCACTAGCTCCTTAAACATTCGTAAATTAAAAGCATTAGTAATAGTTTCACTGCTTAGTTTCATTATTTAGTCCTCACCTTATTATCTAGAGTGCAAATCGCCTATTACATCGTATTCGACAAAAAGTTCTTTGGTTCGCTTTTTTAAATGAAATGTAGCTTCAATAGGTACTAAAGTATAAATCTCTTTATTTACAAATAACAAGTTAATATTGATAATATATTTTGTTACTAAATATAAATAACCTATGGTATATATAAATCAAATTACCATAGGCTATTTATATTCTTCTATATTAACTTATTCTTCTCCAAAAACCTTCTTCCTTAATTCAAGCCCTGCTTTAGTAACAGCAACTCCACCCATAGCTGTCTCTCTTAACTCAGATGGAAGACTCTTTCCTACTTTATACATAGCTGAAACTGTATCATCAAAAGGTATCTTTGAATCTACTCCAGCCATAACCATATCTGCTGTACATAATGCACTTATAGCCCCTGCTGCATTTCTTTTCGCACATGGAATTTCTACTAATCCAGCAACTGGGTCACACACAAGTCCCAATACATTTTTTAAAACTATTGCTCCTGCATCTAAACTCATCTTAGGAGTACCACCCATCATTTCAACAACTGCTGCTGATCCCATAGCTGCTGCTGAACCACACTCAGCCTGACAACCACCTTCAGCTCCTGCCAAAGTAGCATTCATTCCTATAATCATTCCGACAGCTGCTGCAGCAAATAATCCTTCAATAAGCTCTTCATCAGTTTTTTCAAGTTTCTCACCAGCTGAAAGAATAACTGCTGGTAAAATACCACATGAACCAGCTGTAGGACAAGCTACAATTCGCCCCATAGCTGCATTTACTTCTGATGAAGATAGCGCCATAGCCATAGCTCTTACAGTAACATCTCCAGTTAATGTATTTCCTTTTCTTAAGTACTTATTTATCTTATATCCATCTCCACCTATAAGTCCACTTACAGAATATATTTTCTTTTCTCTACCTTCATTAGCGCCTTCTCTCATTACCTCAAGATTCTTCGCCATTTTTTCAAATACTTGTTCTCTAGTAAGACCTTTATCTTCCATTTCTAATCTTATTGCATATTCACTTAATGATATATTTTCTTCTTCGCAAATCTTTAAAAGTTCTTCGCCTGATCTTGCTACTATCATTTTTATTCACCGCCCTTAATTGGATTGATTCTAATTACTTTATTAATAGATTCCATTATTTTAATTTCTTCTATAATCTCATCAGTAACTTCATTATCAACCTCAAATACCATTGTTGCTTCTTTGCCTTTTTGACTTCTAAAAACTTTCATAAAGGCAATATTTATAGCATGATCGTAAAGTAATTTTGTTACATTAGATACTACTCCCGGTACATCTACATGAGATATTATTATAGTTGGATAAGCACCTGTAAATTCAACTTTTTCGCCATTTACCTCGGATACTTCTATACTTCCTCCTCCTATAGATGATCCTACCATTTCGTATTGTTTTCCTTCTTTACCTGTTATTAAAAATTTAACTGTATTAGGATGTGATTCTCCTAAATCTGTTTCTTTAAAACTTATATCTATACCTTGCTCTCTTGCAATATCTAATGAATCTCTCAATCTTAAATCACTTGGTTCCATGCCTAATATCCCAGCAACTAAGGCTCTATCAGTTCCATGTCCCTTATAAGTCTTACCGAAAGACCCATGTAATAAAAATGTTACTTCTTTAATATCAGCATCTGCAATAGACCTAGCTACTTTTCCAAGTCTTGCAGCTCCTGCAGTATGTGATGATGATGGTCCAACCATTATTGGTCCAAGTATATCAAATACACCAACTGTTTTCATCTCTCTTCTCTCCTTATCTATAGTTCTTTTTATACCATAATCCCATTGTTTAATATTCTTTATCTTACATTAACAAAATTTTCTTATTTATGCTAGTATTATTTTATTAGTAATAAAAAGTAAATTAATATTTATAAAAAATACTTCCTCCAATAAACTCCCTTAATATTGAATTCTGTGGCACTAAATCATAGTCAATCTCTTTAAAAAATCCTAAAAAAGATTTTAACCTTTTTGCCTCATTATATATAGTATTATCTTCATCTATCTTATTTAATTCCTCTAATGCAGCTTTTTTAAGAACACATAACTCATATACTAAAGTGGAATTAAACATAACATCGGCTTCTTCTTGATAAACAAATATATTTTTTTGCTCACCTCTTTTTATCTTAGGCCACATCTTTAACGTATCTTCAGCTTCATGACCCCTTGATAAATGATCTCTAACTATTCTTCGTATTCTTCTCACATCTGTAGTTGATATTCTATTATGATTATCTAAATTTAATTGTGTTAATGCAGAAATATAAATCTTAAATTTATACTTATCATCAATTTCAGAAGTTAAAATAGGATTTAATCCATGTATTCCTTCAATTATCACTACCCCATTTTGAGGTAACTTTATTTTATTTCCTATCCATTCTCTCTTTCCTGTTAAGAAATTAAATGTTGGAAGTTCTACTTCATTACCTTTTAAAATTTCTCTTAGTTGTTCATTAAATAATTTTATATCTACAGATTGAATTGTTTCAAAATCATATTCTCCATCTTCATCAATAGGCGTATCTTCTCTATTGACAAAATAATCATCTAAAGATATCGGAATTGGAATAAGTCCATTTACTCTTAATTGTATCGCCAATCTATTGGCAAATGTGGTTTTACCTGAAGAGCTAGGTCCTGCTATTAATACTATTCTAGTATCTCTTCTATTAAATATTTTATCAGCAATTTCTGCTATCTTCTTTTCATGAAGCGCCTCAGAAGTCATTATTAAACTTGCTAAATCTCCATTTATTATTTTTTCATTTAAAGAACCTACTTCTCCTACACCTAAAATATTTAACCATCTTTCTGTTTCCATAAAAATACTTGCTAATTTTTTCTGTTCTTTGAATTTAACTAAAGTATTTATATCTTCCTCTAAGGGATATCTTAAAATAAATCCTGGGTCATAGTACATAACATCAAAGGCTTTAATAACTCCAGTACTTTGTGCCATGTATCCATAGAAATAGTCATATCTTCCATCAAGTTCATATAAACTTACAGATTCAAAATTTACTTGCTCCAATAAAAGCACCTTATCATCCATTCCATAAGATTTAAATATATCTATAGCTTTTTCTCTTTTAACTTTAACCTTATTTATTGGAATATTTTTGTTTACTATTTCTTTCATTCTATTTTTTATTTTATTTATATCTTCTTCATCTAGAGGAGTTATCTTATGAATCTCTCCAAATATTCCTTTATCTATACTGTGTTGTATAACTATCTTTGCATCTTTAAATAAATCTAATGTTGCCTTAATAAAAACATATTGCAACGTCCTTGCATATACCTTCATTCCATCAACACTAGTAAAAGGTATCATAGTTAACTTGCCACAACATGGTATATTTTCACCCAATTCATAATATTTGTTATTTAATTTACATATAGCTATATCCAACACTTTACCATTATAGTATTTATCAACTAAATCTATAAACTTAGTTCCTTCTTTACAGTTTACATATTGTTCTTGCCCTATTTGTATTTTGTATTCATTCATAATATTCCTCCTTCCTCTTTTCTATATCTATAATCTTGCCATTCTATACTTTTATTATATACTTTATGATTTATTATTCTATTAATTTATAATTTTTTTGCTTACTTTAACCATATTTTTTAGAATAAAATACTTCTATTTACTAATAATACATAAATAGAGGTGGTGATTAAATGTTTATTGTATTAATTAGAACTATCTTTTTATATGCGTTAGTAATACTTGTGATGAGACTAATGGGAAAAAGACAAATTGGAGAACTTCAGCCTTACGAATTTGTAATAACAATAATGATATCAGATTTAGCAGCTTTACCAATGCAAGACACGAGATTACCATTAATTTTAGGAATTATACCTATTGTAACATTACTATTTATTAAGACTGTATTAACTCAGCTTCAATTAAAAAGTCAAGCTGCAAGAAAATTTCTTGAAGGTGAACCAAGTATACTAATTTGTAAAGGTAAGATAAATTTTAAAGCTTTGAAAAGTCAACAGATTAACTTAGACGAACTTATGGAAGAGTTACGATTAGCTGGCTATTTTGATTTAAATGAAATCGAATACGGGATATTAGAGAATAATGGGCAAATGTCTTTTTTAACTTATGACGCTTCCTCAGAATCTAGTTCATCTAAAGAAAACCAATCGCAATCTAGTAGCTCATCTGGTGATTCTAGTCAAAATAGTTCTTCTAAGGCAAATTCTTCTAGTTCACCACCTGCTAATAGCGGAACTTCTACTATTAATATTCAAGGAAGTAATAGTCCAAATAAAACTACTAGTAGTTCTTCCAATCAAAGACCTCGTCTTCCAGTTATTTATGTGTTAGATGGCCACGTAAATAAGAATTCTTTAACTACTAGTGGTAAAAATAAATATTGGATAGAGGCTGAATTAAAAAAACATGGAATAAATTCTATAAAGGATGTACTTCTATATATGACAGATACTAATGGTAAAATTATATGCCAACTGTATGATGACTATGAAAAGGGGTGTTTTAAATAAAAAATTCATTAATTTCAATTTCACTTTTCTTAGCCTTAATTATTTTTTTGTTTTATGCTGATTTTAAATTTAAAAGTCTTTGTACTGATATAGTTAACATCTGTGATGAAATGGAAGAGTCAATAAAAACTGATAATGTAGAAGTAAGTTTTGAAAAAGCAATGGATTTATTTGATATGATTCAAGATAGAGGTGCTATAGCCGCTATATACATAAACCATATGGATTATGATGTTATGTTAAATGAAGCTTTAAAGCTTTCAGTATACCTTGAAAATGATGATATAAGCGAAAGTGAAGCTTCTCTTCATTTATTAAAATATAGTACTAAACACATGAAAGAACTACAGGTTCCAAATATTGAGAATATTTTCTAATTTTAAAACTATCAAAAAATATATTTATGCACTACTTAATAGTTTTTATATATAAATATATTCTATTCAAATTGTCACGGTTGTATTAGTTAAATTAATGTTTTAGTTTCATCTACTAGCACAATCAGCGCACAATAATAAGCTAGTCCCTCTTCTCACTAATCAGAAGAAAGGCTAGCTTTTTTATTATATACTATTTTCTAAATTAAACTTTTCTAGGTGCTTTTGTTTGTAAGCACTTGGGGAACATCCATAATATTTCTTAAATACTGTACTAAAATGATTTGCAGAGGAAAATCCATATTTATCTGCAAGTTCTTGTAAAGGTATACTTTTCGATAATAGTTCTACACTTATTTTTCTCAGCTTATGCTTTTGTATGAAATCCTTAGTAGATACTCCCAAAACAGTTGTAAAACATTTGTATAGATAACTTTGTGATACATTAACATGGCGACAAAGGTCGTCAACTTGTATTTGTTCATGGATATAAGTATCAATATATTTTGCACAATCTTGAATTATAAGTTCTTCATTTGTTGCAGCTACTTCACTGGCTAGACCTAATAAATCACTTGGTTCAGAAGCGTTTAGAGCAGCAAAGATTGTACTATGTAATAGGTTACTTATATTATAATAAATCCCAGGTTTATTATCTAAAAGCTGTTGATTAAGATTTCCAAGGTTAGCTATAGAACGCTCTGTAATTAACCCCTTGTATATAGCAATATCCTGTAAGTCTAATAACATGGTTAAAAGATTTCTTTTGTCAACAGGAGCCACATCAAAGTGTAAAAAATAAAATTTAAGCTCTTCACCTTGATGACAGGTTGCACGATAAGTTATAAAAGGAGGAAATAATAGAGTATCTCCACTTTTAACCTCATAGTCTACGTTCCCTATAGTCAGGGTACAAGAACCATTAGTTATATATATAAATTTAAAATGTCCAAGAACTTCATTATGCATGGGAACATCTTCATTTTGCTGCCATATTCCAAAAGTAATTAGTTTATATTTAAGAGCTGCTAAATACCTTGATACACGATCTTCTTCAAGCACTGGAAAATAGTTTATTTTTTTATTATTCATAGTTCACCTCATGTATAAAATTAATTCTAATTATATCATTATTTTGGAAAGTTTGGTTATGATTTGTATAAGTTTTAAAACAGAAATGTTATTGTTAAAAAAAATACAATTATGTTATTATGTTAACATATTCAATAAGGGGGAATAATTAAATGATAAAAAAAGCTTTACTACTACTATTATCAGTAGCAATTACTGTTGGTTCGTTTACTGGATGTACAAGCACATCTGGTAATGATGATACGAATCTACAAACACAAGAAATTAAATTTGATGATGAGAAATCTGCAGATCTTGTTATCGTAGGTGCAGGTGCAGCAGGTTTATCTGCAGCTTTAGAGGCTGTTAACAATGGAGCTGAAAAGGTTATTATTCTTGAAGCTACTAATAAAACTGGTGGATCACTAAACTTTACTAGTGGATCAATGTCAGCTGCTGAAACAATCATTCAAAAGGAAGATGGAATTGAAGATACTCTTGAATCGTTTGTAGAAGATATAATGAACACTGGAAGTGACTTTGGTGGAAAACCTAACAGAGAAATGATTGAAATATTTGTTGAAGAAGACAAGGATGCATTCCAATGGCTTTGGGATAATGGATTAAGCGAATATGAATTTACGAAAGATCAGCAAGGAAATCGTGCAGTTTTTGCTCCTGAGCATGCACTTTACTCTATTCAACGTACCTATAAGGCACAAGCAAAAGATAAAACTAATTATAAATCACCATTACATGAAGTATTAGATGGTCTTCTTAAATCAAACAGCAAAATTGAAGTTGAATACTTAACAAAAGCTACTGATTTAATTGCTAATGATGAAGGTCAAGTACTTAGCGTATGCGGTGAAAATACTCAAACTGGAAAAGTTACTCGTTACAATAGTAAAAAAGGTATTATCGTAGCTACAGGTGGATATTCTGCTAACCATAAGCTTATGGCTAAATACGCTACTTATGGTGGAAGCTACATTACTGGAAGTCCAGCAACAGCTGATGGAAATGGTTTATTAATGATGCAAAAAGTTGGTGGAGCTTTACAAGATGATGAAATAATGGGATATATCCCAACGTTCCCTATGGGTCTTGCTAGTAAAGACGATCCAACAACTGGAATTATAGCTTCAACTTACACTTGGAAAACTGGTGGTATAGTTGTAAATAAAGAGGGAGAGCGTTTTGTAAATGAAACAGAAGCTAATCCATCAATAAGAGAAGTTGCCCTTGAAGAGCAATCAGATGCAGTTCAATTTGATATATTCACAGATAAAATATTAGAAGACTTACGTGCTAATAATGCGGCTGGTATGTATGATTTAAGATTTGGTGCTGAAGGTGCTCCAGGAAAACACGCACTTTATGAAGCAGATTCTTTAGAAGAATTAGCTGAAATGATAGAAGTTCCAGTAGAGAAATTACAAGCTACTGTAGACTCATACAACGCTTCAGTTGAAGCTGGTGAAACTGATGAGTTCGGTCGTAGTTATGATGAAAACTTCAACACATTTAAATTAGCTAACAACAAAATAGAAGGTCAAAAGTACTATGCAGTACGTCTTAATGCTTTATGTATAATGACTTTAGGTGGAATTCAAACTAATACAGATTTACAAGTATTAGATGCATCTGGTACTGCAATTCCTGGTTTATATGCTGCTGGAGAAGTTGTAGGTGGTATCTGGGGTAAATTCGTTTCTGGTGGTACAGGAGTTATGGGACCAGTAGTATTTGGTCGTTTAGCTGCTAGACATGCTATGTCAACTGAACCTGCAACTGGCTACGAAGTTAAACCAGCTGAAAACATGTTAGATGAGGAATTATTTATTAAAGATAAGACTAGCGAAAATGAATTTGATATGAGTAAAGAACTTAAAGATGGAAAATATGAAGCAACAGTTGATGGACAAGAAGGTCCAATGACTGTAAATGTAACAATTGCTGATGGTAAAATATCAGAGGTTGTTGTAGGAGATAACAAAGAAACAGAAGCAGTCGCATCTGGAGCTATCAAAGATATTCCTGCAAAAATAGTTGAAACAAACTCTGTAGATGTGGAAGCAGTATCTGGAGCTACTTTAACTTCAGAGCGTATTAAGAAGGCTGTTGTTCAATGTTTAACTGAGGCTGCAAAGTAATTAAATAGTGTACTCCCTAAATATATAAAAATATAAGTTGGTATCGCAAAATATATTTATCTATTTTGCGATACCACCAATTGTTTTACTCTATTTTTCAATATAATTAATTACATGTTTAATTATCATATTTATGCTTCCATCGCCATTTCTTTGTATTTCAAACTTAGTTGGATCATGATATGCCTCTTCATCAATATATAAATCAATTTCCTTATCTATTTTTAATCTAATTCTTTTTAGCTTCTTTTCAACCCACATTTTATCAACTGCAATTTCATCTTCTAATCCATGTCCTTTAACAAATGTAGCAAACTCCTCTTTTGCTTTAGGCTCTTCTTTGAAAAGCTGATTTGAAATATCATCTATACTTATTGAATCCTCTTCCTTTAGCTTACTCTTTATAGTAGTTCTTATTCTTTCTGCCTTATCTGCATCCTCTGTTACATTACTTCTAGTCCAAGTTTCTGCAGCCTTTAAGAAAGTTTTTGTCATATCTCTATTATTAGCAACTATTGTACAACCTAAGAAACTATTTAAAAAATAGTTTGCTCCATATTCATCATCCTCTTTACTCTTCTTCTGTTTATCAATTACCCATAAATCAAATCTTTGATCATCTCTTATTGGTTTAATAAATGCCGCCTTCTGTATTCTTTGAGAACTACCTGGAAGACCTGCTGCTTGAGGTACTATTCCGATTCCTATTTTATCCCCAACAAAATCAACTTGATGAGTAAAGTTTTTAACATAATCCATCTTTAATATTGCTATTAAAGGTCCTTGGTCCGTTATCAAAAATGCAACTATCAAATCACAAGATGGTATGTTTACATTTCCCTTCATTATTACGAAAAGTTGTCTTGCTAGTTCTCTAGATAAAGTTATCATATCTTTATCTATTCCATTTAAATAATCCTGTACTATTTCTTTTACTATATTTCTTTCTGGATTAAATACAGCTGTCTTTAACTCTTCATCCTTTAAGCATTTCTCAATATGCCTATATAAAAATTTATAAATATCTTCAGTCAACTCTAAATTATACTCATTTAAGATAGGCTCATCGCTATTACTATCTAAAATATGTATCACAGCTTCTTGAATATTTATATCATTAATGTATTCCATACCTTACACCTCTTACTATTGTAGTCAAACATATATTATTATAGCTATTATTATAGCATTAGTTTATAATATTTTTAATGACATTTGAAGGGAGTATTTTGAATGAAAGAATTAGAAACAAGAATCGTAGATATTGATGTTGATGATATAAGAAATAAACTGATTTCACTTGGTGGAGAAAAAGTTAAATCTGAAGACCAAGTAAATGAAATATATGATTTTGAAGATGGTAGACTTTTATCTGCTAAAGGATATGCTAGAATAAGAACTACAGTAGATAGAATACAAGGTAAAGAGACAGTTTTTATGACTACTAAAAAAATGTTAAGTCAAGATACATTTAAAGTTATGGAAGAAAATGAGGTTATAGTTGATAATAAAGAAATGGCTAGAAGAATTTTCACTTCTTTAGGACTTAAACTTCAAGAGTCTATATCCAAATATAGAGAAAGCTATAAAATTAATGATTCACTTGTAGAAATAGATATAAATGATAAAAGCTTCTGTCCTTTTCCTTACCTAGAAATCGAAACAACTTCTGTTGAAAAACTTGAAGAAATAGTTAAGCTATTAGGATATACATTAGAAGATACAACTTCTCAAACTATTTACGATATATTAGCCGAAAGAGGAATACAAGGTAAAACAAAAGGGCGTTAATCGCCCTTTTTACTTATGCAAACTCAAAATTTTTCCCTATTTTACTTCGTAAAAGATTATTTTTCATTTTAGTGCAACTAATTTTTCACCTCAGCATAACTGACCTTTTATCTGCCGTAGGAACCTTTCACCACGATTTTAATCGTCCGAAAGTGGTACTCCATCAGCATCTTCTGTGATTCCAACACCACAAAGAATTAATATACCTTCTATAAATCCCCAAAGACTTGCTAATCCAAAACTTAAAAATGTTAATATTAATTGAAGTACTCCTATACCTATATATCCTAAGTAAAATCTATGAACTCCGAAAGGTCCAACTAAAACACCTAAAATCCCAGCAACAACTTTAGACTTTTGTTTTTTATTAACATTTGTATTTTGAGCTGTACTGTTGCTATTTGCATTTGAGTTAACTGATGATACTTCTACATCTGTAGAGCTTTTAGTATGATTGCTTGTTTTTCGCTCTATTATTTGTCCGCATTTTTCACAGACAGTATCATATTCTTTAACATCTGCTCCACAGTTACTACATTTTAGTATAGGCTTTTTAACTTTAGCCCCACAATTTGAGCAAAAATTACTATTATCACTCACTACCATTCCACAGTTCTCACAATACATAAATACCCTCCTAAAATTTATAAATTTTCTCTTCTCTTTGTGGATTTTATAAATAATTTTTCTAGACCCTCTTTATTATCGTTCTTAATACATTCTTTTATACTTTCAAGCTCCCTTTGGAAATTTTCTATTGATACAATTAAATTATTCTTATTCCCTAAAAATAGTTCACTCCAAAGTGTCTCATTAATATTAGCTATACGAGTTAATTCTCTATAACTATCACCAATAAAGCTTCCAGTATCTCTACCTTCTATATCACTATTAATCAATGCCACAGCTAATGCATGTGGAAGTTGACTCGTAAAAGCAATCATTTCATCATGATATTCTGGACTTATTTTCTTAACCCTTTTAAAGCCCATCTTATATGCTAAATCTTCAATTAAACTTATATTTTTCTCTTTATTTTTTGGAGTTACAGTTATAAGATAATTCGCTCCTTTAAATACAGTATTAGTAGCATAATCTATTCCCTTTTTTTCTCGTCCTGCCATAGGATGTCCAAAAACAAAATCTATATTATCTGGAAGTATCTCTGTTACTTCCTCTATAAAAGGTTCCTTAATTCCTGTTACATCAGTAATAACTAATCCATCTTTAAATAACTTTATATTATTTTGAATAAACTTTTTAACTAAATCAGGATAAACAGCCAAAACTATTAAATCTGCCTTAGGAATAACACTTTCACCTGTAAGGCAACCTTCTTTAATTATTCCTAAAAACTTAGCCTTTTCTAATGTTTCTATGTTATTATCTACCCCATATACTTCAGTATAACCAGCTTCCTTTAATGCCATAGCATATCCTCCGCCAATCACACCAAGTCCTATTATAACAATATTCATAAATAGCCCCCTTTTATTCACTTAACGATTAATAGTTAATAATGTATGAAGAAAGTCAGCTTACGCTGACTTTAAAATTAATTTATAAAAACTTTTGTATAGTATTAGCTATAACTATTTATTCTTATCTTTTAACTATTAACTATATTAAATTCTTTTTCCTTCCATTTCAGCCAACACCTTAATCTTCTTCATAAGTTGGTCAAATGATTCTGGTTTTATAGATTGTTGTCCATCACTTAAAGCACATTGTGGATTATTATGAACTTCTATCATAAGTCCATCTGCTCCTGCCGCAATTGCAGCTTTTGCTAACGGCTCAACTAAATACCAATATCCTGCTGCATGACTTGGGTCAACTATAATTGGTAAATGTGATAATCTCTTTACTACAGGAACTGCACTTAAATCTAAAGTATTTCTTGTATATCCCTCATAAGTTCTTATTCCTCTTTCGCAAAGAATAATATTTTCATTACCACCAGCCATTATGTACTCAGCTGACATTAACCATTCTTCAATGGTCGCTGATAATCCTCTTTTTAATAAAATAGGCTTGTTAGTTTTCCCTAATTGTTTTAAAAGGTCAAAGTTTTGCATGTTTCTTGCACCAACTTGAATTACATCTACCTCTCTAACAAAATCATCTATGTAATCTGTTGACATTATTTCTGTAACTATAGGAAGTCCAGTTTCTTTTTTTGCTAACTTTAATAATCTTAATCCTTCAAGCTCCAATCCTTGGAAGCTATATGGTGAAGTTCTTGGCTTAAATGCTCCCCCCCTTAAGAAGTTTGCACCTGAAGCCTTAACTTTTTTAGCAATATCTATTATTTGTTCTTCACTTTCTACAGAACATGGTCCTGCCATAATTCCTAAATTATTTCCTCCGACTAAAGTATTTTCTACTTTAACTATAGAATCTTCTGGCTTAAATAATCTATTTGCTTTCTTAAAAGGATGTTGTACTTTTAGTACATTATCTACTCCATCAAAAGTTAATAACTTATCTGGATCTATATTTGAAGCATCTCCAACTATTCCAATTATGCAATAAGTACTTCCTTGTGATAAATGAACGCTTAACCCCTTACTTTCTAACTCTTTTTTTACAATATCTATATCTGAATCTGTTACATTTGGATTCATTACAACTATCATACTATCACTCCTTTTTATAATGAATAGTTAATAGTTTCATTCTTAACTCTTATTTGTTAATTCTTAACTATTAACTTTTTTTAACGCATCCATTGCTAAGATATACCCAATTTCTCCAAACCCACATATTTGTCCTATGCATGCTGGTGCTGTTACAGATTTATGTCTAAACTCTTCTCTTGCGTGTATATTAGATAGATGAACTTCTACAGTGTTTATATTTACACTTTTTATAGCATCATGTATTGCATAACTATAATGCGTATAAGCTCCTGGGTTTATAATAATACCATCGAAATCTTCATAGTAACATTTATGAATTTGATTTATTATATCCCCTTCTATATTACTTTGATAAAGCTCTACTTCTATATTTCTTTTATTAGCTTCATCTTTTATATAATCACATATATCTTCAAAGCTTCTAGTACCATAAATACCTTTTTCACGAACTCCAACCATGTTTAAATTAGGTCCGTTTATTACTATTACCTTCACTTAAAATCCCGCCTCCTAAATAAAGTGCGAAGCAAACTTCACAGTGAAAAGTCGACTACATCGAGATGAATAAGATACTGTTGTAGCAGTAAAAAGTTAACTTAAGTTAAAGTGAAAAGTACCAATATAAACATTTTTCACTATTGCCATAAGCAATATTTTCACTGTCATGTCAGTGACTTTTTCCTTTTTGACGTAGTCAAACTTTTCACCAAAGTGATTCGCACTTTACTTTAATTCTTCTCAATAACTTCAACAATTCCATATAAAGCCTCTTCTATACTTCCATCATTAACAATCCTATAATCACAATACTTATTATATAAATCATATCTTTCTTCTTTTAGCTTATATAATACTTCTTTTCCATCAGACAGTAAAGGTCTTTTAGATACATCTATATCTTCCAAAATGTTCTCTATTGGTCTATCTATAAAAACTATTATACTATTTTCATCAAATAGCTTCATATTAATATCTTTTTTTATTATTCCTCCACCAGCTGAAATAACAGTCCCTTTTAGTTTACTTAATCTTCTACAGCTCTCTGTTTCCCAATTTCTAAAATTATCTTCACTTACTTTAAATAAATTAGAAATTGTATCATTTGATATTTCTTCAATATAACTATCCATATCAATAAAGTCATAAGATAATTTTTTAGCTAATATCTTTCCCAACGTTGTCTTACCACAACCCATCATTCCTATTAAAAGAATATTTTTTTTAGTCTTTTCCATAATAACACCCTCAATTACTTAAATTTATCTTGTAAGTCTCGGTATATATTATCTATTATCTCATCATCAATATTAATTTCTTGGAATATCTCCTGAGCTTTTACAGCTTGAGCTACTAACATATAAAGACCATCTAAAGTTATCTTTTCTTTCTTTCTTCCATACTCTAAAAATTTAGTTTCTAATGGATTATATATAAGATCCATTACTACATCATAATTATCAATTATATCCTTTCCTATCGGACATCTATCTTTATTAGGATACATGCCAACAGGCGTAGAGTTAATAATAATATTGCCTTTTATACACTTTAATTCATCATAGCTAATAACTTTCAACCTCTTATCATCCACATTCAAGCTTACATCCTTCGGATTTCTACTAACTAAATATAATTCTTTTATTTCATTATCTAAAATATATGTTAAAGCTGCTTTGCAAGCTCCACCTGTTCCTAAGATTACTGCTATCTTATCTTTAAAAGTAATTTTTTTCCTCTCAAAAGTAGCTCCAAATCCAAAGTAGTCTGTGTTATATCCATATAGTTTATTATCTTTTAATACTACAGAATTAACAGCCCCAATTCTTTTAGCTTCTTCAGATACAAAATCTAAATATTTCATTATTTCTTGTTTGTAAGGTATAGTAATATTAAATCCTCTTACATTAAAAAGCTTAACTGCTTCAATAAATTCACCTAATTTATCTCTTTCTATTTCAAAAAGCTTATACTCTCCACATTTATCTATACTTTTCAATATAGTACCATGAATTTCAGGTGATAAACTATGACTTAATTTTTCTCCTAATAGCCCAAAAAAATCCATAACATTAACTCCTAATTAGCTAAATTTTTTATAATTACCAAGCAACTTAAAATACCCACTATTCTTTTGAATTAATTTCAAAGCATTTTTAACTTCAATACTATTTAAATTCCCCTCAAAATCTACATACAATAAATACTTCCAAGGTGAGTTCTTAATTGGTCTTGATTCAATATTCTTTAAGTTTATGTTATTTTCTGCAAAGTGATTTAAGAGACTATATAATGTTCCCACTTCATCTTCTAATGAAAAAACAACACTTACTTTATCTGAATTTTCATCAAATTCTAAATTTCTACCTATTATTAAAAATCTAGTCTGATTCTCATATTGGTTATTTATATTATGAGCTAATATTTTAAGCCCATATAGCTTAGCAGCTCTTTCACTTCCTATAGCTGCTTTTGTTATATCATTTAAATCATATACTTTTTTAACACTTGTTGCTGTATTGTAGTAAGGTATACATATCCACTGTTTATTAGTTTTCAAGAATTCACTACTTTGTTGAAAACCTTGTGGATGTGAATAAACTTCCTTTATATTATCTAAAGTAGCTCCTTCTAATCCTATAAGATGTTGATTTATCTTAATACACTCTTCTCCAACTATATAAAAACCATATTTATTCATAAGGTCATAAACTTCTGTTATAGCACCAGTTGAAGTGTTTTCTACCGGTAAAATTCCATAATCTATTTCATTATTTTTTAAAGCTTCAAATACGTCTTCAAAAGTTTCATAGTGAGATGTTTCTCTCTCTTCTCCAAAATACTTTATCATTGCTTCTTCACTGAAAGAGCCTTCTAAACCTTGAAATCCTAACTTACCATCTCTAATTTTTCCATTTGCTTCTGTAGAGCAATTATTACATTCATTAAATCTCCTTTGTTGAAGTGCTCTACTTAACTCCATTAAATGATTAAAATACTTTCTTATTAATGATTCATAGCTTGAATTTTTTAACCTTTTAACATTTTTATGAATTACTTCAGCTTCTCTTCCACCATTAAAGATAGGTAATTTATTATTAATTTTATATTCTGCAACCTTAACAGAGATATCCATTCTCCTTTCAAAAAGCCTAGTCATCTCTTCATCTATCTCATCAATTTCCTTCCTATAATCTGAAAGATCCATAATCTCCACCTCACTTCTATTTATATTTCTCTACGTTCATTCCTCTATCTCAATTTCCAACTGCAATTATTTTACCTTTTGCAAAGCAAAAGCATCACTATTCAAATGGAATCTATCACCTTTTGCAAATCAAAACCATAATCTTGTCTTAGGCAACTTTTCCCCTTTCGTATAGCAAAACTTTTCTCTATTACCAAGGGTAATCCTTTTACCTTTTGCGCAATCTAAACTTTTCACTTTACGATAATAGCTCTAATATTCCAATTGCAGTAACAGCCTCTATCACTGGGATAGCTCTTTGAACTATACAAGGGTCATGCCTTCCTTCAACCTTTAATATTGTATTTTCTTTTGTATTAATATTTACTGTTTTCTGCTCTTTTCCAATAGATGAAGTTGGTTTTATGGCAGTTGTAAATATTATTGGCATACCGTTAGTTATTCCCCCTAATATTCCACCGTTATTATTAGTTCTAGTTTTAACTTTTCCATCTTCATAATATATCTCATCATTAGCCTGAGAACCTCTCATATTAGTCAATTCAAATCCTCGTCCAAATTCAACACCTTTTACAGCCGGTACTGAGAATAAAAGATGAGCTAATGTTGATTCTACTGAATCAAAAAATGGATCTCCTACACCTGGATTTATTCCAAATACACCACATTCAATAGTTCCACCTACTGAATCCATATCTTCCTTAGCTTCTAATATTTCTTTTCTCATATTCTCTTCAATACTTTTATCTATTAAAGGTAACTCAAAAGTTTTTAATGCCTCTACAGAATTTAAATCTATATCTGAATCAAGAAAACTCTTATCTTTAATATCCTTTATTGACTTAACATGAGCTGCTACTACTATACCTTTTTCTTTTAATATTTGCTTACATATAGCTCCTGCAAAAACTAAAGGTGCAGTTATTCTTCCCGAAAAATGCCCTCCACCTCTATAATCATTAAAACCGTTATATCTAATATTTCCACTATAATCTGCATGACCTGGTCTCATTACATCCTTTAAAAGACTATAATCCTTTGATCTTGTATTAGTATTTCTTATAATTGCACAAAGAGGTGTTCCTGTAGTTTTTCCATTAAAATATCCACTCAATATTTCTGGAATATCTTCTTCACTTCTAGCTGTAGATAATGGACTCTTACCTGGAGCTCTTCTTCTCATTTCATAAGCTATATCTTCTAAATTTAATTCTAACCCACTAGGTAATCCATCAATATTTATTCCTATAGCATTTCCATGGGATTCACCAAATATAGATATCTTTATTTTACTTCCCCACATTCCACTCATCTACTTTACCTCCTAACATTTTATAGTCTTCAAAAAAATTTGGATAAGATTTAGCTATACATTCATAATCCTTTATAATTATAGGATTCTTACATCTAGTAGCAATTATTGCTAATGTCATTGCTATCCTATGATCTTTGTGGCTCCAAACTTCAATACCACCATCTAAACTATCAATACCATCAATAATTAGTCCATCTTCATTTTCTACCACATTTACTCCAAGCTTTGATAATTCGCTATTTACGGCAGCTAATCTATCACACTCTTTAATTCTTAGCCTACTCGCATTTATTATTTCTGTTCTTCCCTTTGCCAACGCAGCCGTTGCAGCTAGTACTGGTATTATGTCTGGACACTGAGATCCATCTATTATCGTTGAATTAATTTCATTCTTAACTTTGCTTCTAATACCATTTTCAGAATTGATAAATTCAACACCCATTCTCTCTAATATATCTACTACTTCTTTATCTCCTTGAAGGGATTTAAGAGATAAATCTTTTACTTCAATATCATTCCCTAATGCATTTGCACATAAGAAGAATGCTCCTTGAGAATAATCACCTTCAACTCTATAATCTCTAGAAGTATACTTTTGATTTCCTTTTATAATGAATTCTCTATAATCATTATTAATTATATCAATTCCAAACTCTTTCATAGCTGATAGTGTTAAATCAATATATCCTTTAGATTCCATCTCTGTAGTTATTACTATTTTTGAATCTTCCTTCAATAATGGAAGTGTAAAAAGTAATCCAGTAATAAATTGAGAACTTACATTACCTTCAACATAAAACTCTCCACCTTTTAAATTTCCTTCTACATCTAGATTAAGCTTTTCATTTTCATAAGAATATTTAATTCCTTGCTTATCAAATATTTCATAATAAGTCTTTAAAGGTCTTTTCCCTAAATTACCTCTTCCTATGAATTTACTTTTACCAGGGATTAATAATGCTATTGGAACTAAAAATCTTAAAGTAGACCCTGACTCATTACAATCAATAACTCTCTCTACTTTTCTATTTAATGAAGATGAATATATGCCTTCTACCTCTAAACTGTCACCTTTTTTAATAATATTAGCACCTAAAGCTTTCATCCCTTCAATAGTTGCAATTATATCATCAGAATAATCTATATTATCAATTTTACTTTTTCCATCACTAAGACCTGCACAAATTATCGCTCTATGTGCCATACTCTTAGAAGGAGGTACTTTTATACTTCCTTCTAATTTTGATGGATATACTTTTAAATCTGCCATAATATCTCACCTTTACTTTTTGAAAAACTCATTTGTAGTTTTATAAATTTCAGATTTTCCTATTTCATTTAAAATAATTAAATTTAACTTTTTACCTAATTTCTTTTTATCTAAATTCATAGTATCTAAAATATTTTCTATATCAATGTCCATATTATATGGAAGGTCATATTTTTCTAAAATACTTCTTATTTTCACACTTGTACCTACCTGTGTAAGACCATACTTTTCACTTATAAGAGAAATATTATACATTCCTATAGCCACAGCTTCTCCATGAGTATATTTAGAGTAATTATAATATTGCTCTATTGCATGACCTATAGTATGACCGAAATTTAATAACATTCTTTCTCCATTATCTCTCTCATCTTTTTCCACAACTTCCCTTTTTATACCACAGCATCTGTGGATAATAATTCCAATATTGTTGATTAATTCATTATAATCATTAATATTTTCAAGATATTTAAAAAGTTCTTTATCCTTTATACATCCATACTTAATAACTTCAGCCATTCCATCAATTAAGAATCTCTTATCTAAAGTCTTTAATACTAATGGATCTATTAGTACTGACTTAGGATGATAGAAGCTACCTACAAGATTTTTTCCTTTTTCTAAATCAACTGCAACTTTCCCTCCAACACTACTATCAACTTGAGCTAAAAGTGATGTTGGTATTTGGACAAAGCTAACACCTCTAAGATAAGTTGATGCAACAAACCCTCCAAGGTCTCCAATTACTCCACCACCTAAAGTAATTATCAAATCACTTCTAGTAAGATTAAATTCTAATAATGAATTATAAACCTCTGGTAAGGTAAAGAAGCTCTTACTTTCTTCACCAGCAGATAATACATGTTTTTTAACTTCATAACCTACTTCTTCTAGTTTTGAATAAATAACATCTCCATAATACTTATTAACATTATTATCAGTTAATATAAATATCTTATTACCATTAAAGACTTTCTTTATCTCAACATCAACTCTATCTAATAATCCATCTTCTATTATAATAGGATAGCTTCTTTCCCCTAAATCAACAACTAAATCCATTTTTACTCCTCCTAAATTTCGCGACCAACTGCCTCTGCTATTACTCTTAAATCATTCATAATATTTCTGAATAATTCCGGTTTAATTGATTGTTGTCCATCACACCATGCTTTTTGTGGGTCATTGTGTACTTCTATTATAAGTCCATCTGCACCTACTGCAACTGCAGCTTTTGCTAAAGGCTCAACCATCCACCACTTTCCTGCAGCATGGCTTGGATCTACTATTACCGGTAAATGGCTTAACTTTTTAATTGCAGGTATCGCACTTAAATCTAAAGTGTTTCTAGTATAAGTTTCAAATGTTCTTATTCCTCTTTCACAAAGAATTACATTCTCATTACCACCTGCCATTATATATTCAGCACTCATAAGTAATTCTTCTATGGTAGCTGATAAACCTCTCTTTAAAAGTATTGGTTTATTTATTTTACCAAGTTCTTTTAAAAGGTCAAAGTTTTGCATATTTCTTGCTCCAACTTGAATTACATCTACATTCTCAGCAAATATATCTATATCATATGGTGACATTATCTCTGTCACTATAGGTAATCCTGTTTGTTTTCTAGCTATCTTTAATAGCTCCAATCCATCATATTTTAACCCTTGGAAACTATAAGGTGAAGTCCTTGGCTTGAAGGCTCCCCCTCTTAAGAAACTTGCCCCATATTTCTTAACATCTTCTGCTACAGTTAATATTTGTTCTTCAGTTTCAACAGAACAAGGTCCCGCAATAATAGAAATCTTTCTTCCACCAATAGTATTTCCATTTACATCTATAATACTATCTTCTGGATGAAACATTCTATTTGCTTTCTTAAAAGGCTCTTGAACATGCATTACTCTCTCTACATAAGGATTAGCTTCAATATAACATGGATCTATTTTACTTGTATCTCCTACTAATCCTAAAATAATAAGCTCTGTTCCAATTACAGGATTAACTGTAACCCCTTTTGACTCTAAGTCCTTAGTTAATTTATTAATCTCCTCTGTACTTGTTTTTGGTTTTAAAATTACAACCATTTAAATTGCCCCCTTTTATTTAGTCAATAATTAAATGAAACACACTACTCGCATTCACTCGTAGGTGTGCTATAAGCTTTCCAAATTAAAAATTTACTATTTAAATGAAACTCGCTACTCACATACGTTCGTAGGAGTATTTCAAACTAGCCAAATTTAAATTTGGAGTTTAAATATAAAAAGAGAACTCTTAATGAGTTCTCTTTGATATAACAAAATTATTAACACTTATTTATATAACATTATAAAAATGTGTACTATTATTATACTCCCATTAAGATAGAATTATATTTATTTTTGCAAAAGAAATAGCCAGCGCTAAAATAAAAGCCCCAGAACATAAAAAAGTAAAAATAGCTATATAATTTTGCAAATAATTCTTTTCTTAATCCTTTCATAATAATACCTCGTATAATGTTTTATTTTTCTCTTGTGTTAATTATACCAATTTTAACCATATTGTCAACACGCATTTTATAAGATAGGAGCAATTAGCCTTATTAATGACTCTTTAATTCTAAGGGATCTACTTCTATTATCGTACTCTTTCTTGGTGACAAGCTTACACTTTTCTTGATCTTTATAAAAAATATTTTCTTGTTCTTTTGATATTTCCTCATTATACATAATAGCATTTACTTCAAAGTTTAATTTAAAGCTTCTTATATCCAAATTCGCTGTCCCAATACTACATACTTTTCCATCTGATACTATAGTTTTTGCATGTATAAAGCCTTTTTGATATCTATAAAATTTAATTCCATAATCAAGTAATAGTCCAATATTAGCACTTAACATCCATTCCATAAAAAAGTGATCTGGCTTTCCAGGAACCATTATCCTTACATCAACGCCTGATAATGCTGATATCTTTAATGCTTCTATAACAGGTCCATCTGGAACTAGATATGGTGTTTGAATATATACATATTCTTTGGCATCATTAATAATTTTCATATATGCATTCTTAATATACTCTTCCATATGGTCTGGCCCAGAAGATACTATTTGCATACCTACATCTCCATAAATCTTATGCTCTGGGAAAAACTCCGTCATATCATTTATATTTTCCTCTGCAGCATAATCCCAATCCAAGATAAATCTCTTATTTAATTCATTTACAGCCTCACCTTGAACCCTTATATGAGTATCTCTCCAGAACTCAAACTGTTTTCCTCTATTTACATATTCGTTTCCTACATTAAATCCACCAACATAACCTATATCTCCATCTATTACAACTATTTTTCTATGGTTTCTATAATTTATACGGGTATTTATATGAGGTAATATTCCTGGGAAAAATACTGAAAATTTGATTCCTATGCTTTCAATATATCGTATTTCTTTCTTTTTAAGACTCTTAGAGCCCATTCCATCTACTAATAATCTTACTTCTACACCTTCTTCAATTTTTAACTTAAGCTCATTTATCAAAGCTTTTCCTAAATCATCAAATCTAAAGATATAGTACTCTATATGTATAAATTTTTTAGCGTTTCTTATATCATTAAATAGATCTCTAAACTTATCCTCTCCATTTATATAAGTTTTAACATCATTTCCATTAGTAAATATTGACCCTGAATGATTATAATTCATAAGTATTAAGCTCTTATAATTATCTATAAACTTTTTATCATCCTTTTTAGATAATTCATGTTTCTCTTTTACTGCTTTAGTCTTAACTTTATCTATTATCTTTTTTTCCCTAAACAATTTTTGTCTACTTAGATTTTGGCCAAACATTAAATATATTATAAACCCTATACCTGGTAATATTAATAATATCAATAACCATGCCCATGTAGTATCAGGCTCTTTTCTCTCAATAAATATTAACGAGAACACTAATACCATATTTATAAAAAATATTAATGCTGCTAAAAATATATACGCTCCCAATATTTCACCAACTTCCCTTATTATATTTATATACAATTAATATTATATACTATATTAATCTTTGCTAATACAAAGGCTACTTCTTTAATTTTTATAAAATATTTTTACTATCTTTTAATGCCTCTTACAAATATACTGATACTATTTCTTATTTGTGCAACTAAATCATACTGACCCTGGAACTTACACCAATCAAAAACTATTCCTCTAATATTTATTAATATCATATTTGAAATTTCTTCTGTACTAAAGTCAGTATTAATTTGTTCTTTTTCTTTAGCCCTTTTTATTATGTTAAATATAATCCTATTTATATCTCTTTCTATAGATCTATAAATCTGATCAGATTCAGTATTAATTGCTGCTCCAAATATTTGTTTTGCTACACTTAACCCACTATCAGCTACGAATCTACCATACTCTTCTGAAAATGTAATTATATTTTTTAGTTCATCTTCATCACTTAATTTTTCTATCTCAATCTCGCTTAAATACTCATCAACACTTGTATATAATTGAATTATTATATCTCCTTTATCATTAAAATAATGATAAAAAGTTCCTATAGAAATATTAGCTGCCTTGCATATACCTCTTACCGTTACATTTTCAAATCCTATTTCATCCATAATGCTCTTTGTAGCCTCAATTATTTGTTTTCTTTTTTCTATTTGCTTTCTAGTGCATTTGCTCATATCTATACTCCTGAAATACTCTTGCATTCTATTTAATATTTTATACTATTTTATCATAAGGTACCTATAATCACCACTTTACTTTATCTATTCAATTAAATAAATTAGGCCATAGAAGAAAACTTCTATGGCCTATATAATAATAATCAATTTAGGGGATTAACTATTATCTGCTTATATTCTTATTTGTTTGCTTTAGCTGCATTTTCACCTGCAATTCTTCCAAATACAGTTATATCTGCAAGAGCATTTCCACCTAATCTATTTGATCCGTGGATTCCTCCTGTTACTTCTCCAGCTGCGAATAATCCTGAAATAACTTCTCCATTAGTATTTACAACTTCAGCATTAGTGTTTATCTTAACTCCACCCATTGTATGGTGAACTGTTGGCTTTCTAGCTGCTGCATAGAATGGTGCTGTATCTATTTTATTCGCAAATAAAGTTCTTCCAAACTCATCTTCTGCTCCATCAACAGCTTCATTAAATTTATTAACAGCATTTATAAAGTTATCTTTATCTACACCCATCATTTCAGCTAATTCTTCTAAAGTATCAGCTTTATAAGCTCTTCCTGCTTCAACTAACTCATCTATAGTTTCGTTAAAGTTATTTTTTGTATCTCCTGTTGGATATGAGTGTTGGTCAACAACTATCCACATAAAGTCATCAGTTTGCTCAAATAAAGCTTTAGTCATAACGTCTCTACGTTCACCTTCATCAACAAATCTATTACCTTCTTTGTTAATAAATATACGATCTTCAACGCCTTGCTCTATATTACCAGTAAGACTTCCTGTTTCAGGATCACCCATTGGTAGTAATTGAATTTTATCCATACCCACTAATTCAGCACCTATAGCTTCAGCCATAACAACACCATCTCCAGTAGCTCCTGGATGATTAGTAGTACCTATTGATTCATCTAAAGTTCCCCAAATACCATCATATTCTTGTCTCATCTCAACATTAGCACCAAATCCGCCAGTAGCTAATATTACACCGTTATTTGCTTTTATAGTTACTTTATTTCCTTTAGAACCTTCAGCTATAACTCCAACTACTTTTCCATCTTCTACGATAAGTTCAGTAGCTTTTGTTTCTAGCATAACTTCCACATTATTTTCTTCTAAATATGGCATATATGCTTGTTCAAAATATCCTGTACCTAAAGGTAAAACTGGTTTATGAGCTCTTGGCCATAATCCACCTAAAACAGTGAATACCTCATCCTTAAATTGCATGCCTAAACTTTCAAGCCACTCAATTCCTGAGTAAGCATTTTCAGTAAGTGTCTTTACTAATTCTGGATTTCCTAAATTGTCTCCACCCTCTAAAGTTTGCTCATAATGCTTTTCAACTGAGTCCTCTATTCCTTGTGCTTTTTGTCTCACTGGGTCAACAGCATTGTAAGCAGTACCAGATATCATAGTATTACCACCAACTTTACCCATTTTTTCAATTATTAATACTTCAGCTCCATTTTGGTGCGCTGTAACTGCAGCAGCCATACCTGCTCCCCCTGCACCGATTACAAGAACGTCAGTAGTTTTTTCGATATCTTCAACTTCGACAGCATTTCCTTCTGCTCTCTTATTTAAAGCATCTATATCTACTCCTGATTGCTTAAGTGCTTCTGTTACAGCTGTTATTATAGCCATACTTGAAACAGTTGCCCCTGAAACGCTATCTACATTTACACTTTGTGTCTCAATTATTTCATTTGGAACTTTCTCAAACGCTGGGTCTGATATTCCAGGAGATTCATTATGCTCTAAAATATTTATCTCCTTAATAGATGTTTCATCGACAGTAACAGATAATTTTAAATCTGCATTATGCCCTTTCGCTGTTGCTTCATAAGTACCAGCTTTAAAAGTAATAGCTGAATCTTCTGAAGTTGATTTTTGTCCACAGCCAACTAAACCTGTGGCAATAGTTAAAGTCATTAGTGCACTAATAATAACAGTGCTTAATTTTTTTCTTTTCACTTGTAATTCCCCCCTCAAATATAGAACATGTTCTAAAACCAGTTCGAAATTATTGTATTATATTTAACAATTTTAGTCAACTATTTTTTCTATTAAATCCATTTTTTTCTTTTTTATTTGGTTTAAATATATAAAATCCACATTTATGTACATTATGAAACACTTAATTAAGTTAGTTAATAATCAAACTTTTCCTTTTAAAACATTAGATATAAACAAAAAAACCAGAAGAATTAATATCTTCTGGTTTTTATTTCATATTTTTATGATAGGTTTTGTTTTTTATTAGATTTTTCTTTTTATTATCCGAAGTATCTGTTTAATAATCCTTCGAAAGCTTTTCCGTGTCTAGCTTCATCTTTAGCCATTTCATGAACTGTGTCATGGATAGCATCTAAGTTAGCAATCTTAGCTCTCTTAGCTAAATCGAATTTACCTTCAGTTGCTCCATTTTCTGCTGCTATTCTTAATTCTAAGTTCTTCTTAGTTGAGCTTGTAACAACTTCTCCTAATAATTCAGCAAACTTAGCTGCGTGTTCTGCTTCTTCATAAGCTGCTTTTTCCCAGTAAAGACCGATTTCTGGGTAACCTTCTCTATGAGCTACTCTAGACATTGCTAAGTACATACCTACTTCACAACATTCTCCTTCAAAGTTTGCTCTTAAATCAGCCATTATATCTTCTGGACTTCCTTGTGCAACTCCGATTTCGTGTTCACAAGCCCAGTTTAATCCTTCACCTTGTTCCTTGAATTTGTCAGCTCCAACGTGACATACTGGACATTCTGCTGGTGCAGCATCTCCTTCATGAACATATCCACATACTGTACATACAAATTTCTTCATAATTAAACCCTCCATCTTTCAACAATTAATTATTATTTTATACATTTTAATTATATAGAATAATTTAGCAAAGTAAATATATTAATGGTTATTTTATAACATTTTTACAGTTTGTTAACCAAAATATCTGTTTAATAATCCTTCAAAAGCTTTTCCGTGTCTAGCTTCATCTTTAGCCATTTCATGAACTGTGTCATGGATAGCATCTAAGTTAGCAATCTTAGCTCTCTTAGCTAAATCAAATTTACCTTCAGTTGCTCCATTTTCTGCTGCTATTCTTAATTCTAAGTTCTTCTTAGTTGAGCTTGTAACAACTTCTCCTAATAATTCAGCAAACTTAGCTGCGTGTTCTGCTTCTTCATAAGCTGCTTTTTCCCAGTAAAGACCGATTTCTGGGTAACCTTCTCTATGCGCTACTCTTGCCATTGCTAAGTACATACCAACTTCACAACATTCTCCTTCAAAGTTTGCTCTTAAATCAGCCATTATATCTTCTGGACTTCCTTGTGCAACTCCAATTTCGTGTTCACAAGCCCAGTTTAATCCTTCACCTTGTTCCTTGAATTTGTCAGCTCCAACGTGACATACTGGACATTCTGCTGGTGCAGCATCTCCTTCATGAACATATCCACATACTGTACATACAAATTTCTTCATAATTAAATCCTCCTATTTATTCAAACATTTATTATCTATCTTCTAACATCTTTTACTCTTTGTCTTACGATTTATTATCAGTGCTTAATGCACCTTACATTTATTATTATATAATAATAATTATTAATTGCAAGTCTTTTTTTGAAATTTTTTAAATATTTTTTATAGTTGATAATGACTCTCAGTTATTGAAACATCTTATTTTCCAATATATTATTTGATATTAATTATCATTTGATAATATTATCATTTAAGCATAAAAAAGACTACCATCATTTCTAATGGTAGTCTTTTTAAAGTACTTTTATCCAATTTTATTATCTAACAATTATTATCTATTAATAATATCATAGTGATTTTTCATTCTAACTCAATCCTATAATATTATATAATTTATTAAACTTAACTACATTTCAGAGTTATTATGGATTTAAACAAATCACCATCTACTTCTATATAAAATGTTCCTCCATGTAGTTCCACTATACTCTTAGCTATAGCAAGCCCTAAACCTGAACCTTCACTAGTACGTGCTTCATCTGCTCTCTTAAACCTTTCAGTTATCTCATTAACGTCAAAGTTCAATTCATATGCAGCAATATTTTTCATCACTATTTTTACACACTCATCTTCTTTAATAATATCTATATATACTCTAGTATTCTCCATAGAATATTTAACTATATTAGAAATTAAGTTTTCAAATACTCTATATAATCTTTTTCCATCACCTTTTATAAACACTTTTTCTTCAGGAGTATTTACTCTTAAGCTTAATCCATGATTACTTATTCTTTCATCATTTTCACCAAGCACTTGTTTAAGCAATTGAACTATTTCAATCTTTTCAATATTGAGTTCCATTGCTCCACTAGCAGCTTTTGACGCTTCAAATAAATCATCTATTAAGACCTTTAATCGCTGTGCTTTATTATCAAGTACATTAACATAATCTCTTGCTGATTCTGGCTCTATATCTTCCCTTTTCAAAAGATCAATATAATTTATTATCGAAGTTAATGGAGTTTTTAAATCATGAGATACATTAGTTATAAGCTCCGTTTTCATTCTTTCACTTTTGACTTCATTTTGAAGAGACTCCCTTAGCCCCTCTTTCATATTATTGATATTATGAGCTAAGTCTCTAAATCTGCCTTGACCTTTTTCTTCAATCTTATAAGTTAATCTTCCTTCAGCTCCATCTTTGGCCCCATCCATTATTTTTTCTAAATAAGCTAATTTTTTAAGAACTATAATAATAAATATTATGGTTACTACTATTCCTGCAATTAAAAATACCGGAAATAAATCATATGCTACCATAGCCATAAATAATAGTATTCCTCCAATTGTAGCATATATTAAAAACATTAATAAAATACTTCTAAATATTGATCCATTTTTCATCAATACTTGAATTTGAGCCCACAGTTTTACACTAATATTATTTTTTAATATAGTTTTTTCCTTGTAATTTAAGTATAAATCTCTTAATAAGATATACCAAACTCCAAAAAGAATTGCTGTTAATATAATATTTTTAAAATTAAACCACGATATATATCCCTTATAATATATCGATGATCTACTCATCATATATATTATCCAAATTCCTAATCCAACTGCTAATTTGTACTCTATTGGATAATCCTTTATTTTATTTATTATTATATCTATTATATTATTAATATAATTCTTCTTTTTTAACACTCGTGCTATACATAAAAGAATTAAAACTGATACAAGTAAAACTACTCCGCTAAGTAAAAGTCTATTTCTATTTTCATTAGCTATTTGCCATGCTGAGTATACTGAATCTCCCTTTGCTATCTGCTTAGGAACCCAAACATAAGCTACTATATTATGATTTTCAATCGAATCAGCATCATAGCCTTCATATTTTGTTTCACTTGAAACTACACTTTCATAGTACGTATAAGGATAATAATAATCATAATAATTATAATAATCCTCTTCTTCTATGCTTTTTCCATCTACGTAAATATTCTTACTTAACTTTCCGTTAGTAGCTATATTTATTTCTGCAAAATATCCGCTATTAGTTTTTAGATTGGCTATATCTTTCTTCTCATTACTAATCCATTTTTTTGTTGTTTCATCATAAGCACTAAAATTTAAGTTTTTATAAGAATTTAATTCATTACTCAAAGTATTGTAACTTTTAATTTTTCTTTCTAATACATATTGCTCAAACTCATCATCTGTAAAATTATATTTATCCTCTACTTCTTTGCTTACTTCTTCTATTTTCTTTTCTATCCGCTCATCTGACATGTATTTAAAACTTGAATCATTATATAATGAATTAATTTTCTCCGATGTCTCAGATTCTATCTTTACTCTTATTTCATCTTTACATATCTCTATATCATTTTCCGTTATGTTCTCTTTATCTTTTGCATAATCCGAAGACTTATAAAACAAAGAATAATCTACAGCTTTTGCAGCATAACTTTCTATTTCACTATTTAATTCTCCACCTAAATATAATGACTTCTCAGAAAAAAATCTGTAATTATTTCTAATTTCCATTACAGATAAAAATATAGATGAAGATAGTATAAGAATTAAACCATAAATTATATAATCAGAATATTTACTTTTAATATTTTTCAATTTTGTATCCAATACCCCACACCACCTTTAAATATTTTGGATCTTTAGGATTTATTTCAATCTTTTCTCTAATCCTTCTAATATGAACTGCCACAGTATTTTCAGCATTATAACTTGGCTCTTTCCACACTTTTTCATAAATTTCATCTATAGAAAATACTCTTCCTTGATTTCTTAAAAGTAATTCTAGTATCCCAAATTCTGTGGCTGTTACCTTAATAATTTCACCGTCTACTACAACTTCTTTACTATCAAGATTTAAAGATAAACCACCACTACTAATTATTGAATTAGATTCTCCTCTTTGTTGTACAGTTCCGAAATTTCCAAGCATAGTATATCTTCTAAGCTGTGATTTAACTCTTGCAATCATTTCTAACGGATTAAATGGCTTAGTTATATAATCATCAGCACCCATATTTAAACCTAATATTTTATCTGTGTCCTCAGATTTTGCTGATATTAATATAATAGGAATGTTTTTTTCTTCTCTTATTTTCATAGTTGTTCTAAGTCCATCCATTTTAGGCATCATTATATCCATTAAAATAAGATGTACTTCTTTTTCTATTAAAGCTTCTATAGCCTGCATACCATCATAAGCCTTAATAACTTCAATCCCTTCATTTTTTAAATATATATCAATTGCTTCAACTATCTCCTTATCGTCATCTACTACTAATACTCTATTTTTATTCATATGTTCCTACTCCCCTTTCTTCATTTATTTATTATATCATGAGAATTATCATATCATCCTCTTTTAAGACTTCTAACAATCTAGATTCTTCTTATATATATAATAGAATAGAAATCTTACAATTCTTTCAAGATAATTATTAAAAATTTCTTAAGATAAAAAATTCTAAGTTAACATAAAAAGTAATATATAAAATTACTTTAGAATTTTTTAAATATAATTTTATAAACAAAAAAATAACCCCTAAGGTTATCTAATAATTAGATTTACCTCAGAGGTATTATTTAAACTATATTGTTAATAAAAGTCCTGCTATTGTTGCGCTTAGAAGATTAGCTAAAGTTCCTGCTATAATAGCTTTCCATCCTAATCTTGCTATGTCACCTTTTCTACTTGGTGCCATACCACCAATTCCACCAATAAGAATTGCTATAGATGAAATATTAGCAAAACCGCATAGTGAGAACGTTGCTATTGCTGCAGCTTTAGTAGATAATGTTGCCATTAGTGGTGAAAGGCTTGTAAATGCAACGAATTCATTTAATACAATCTTTTGTCCTATTAATGAACCTACTGTAATTGATTCTTTCATCGGTACACCAATTATTGTTGCTACTGGTGCAAAAATATATCCTAAAATAGATTGTAAGCTTAAGTTAGCTATTCCAAAGAATCCTCCAATCCATCCTATTAATCCATTAATAAGTGCTATTAAAGCTACAAATGCTAAAAGTATTGCTGCTATATTTAAAACTAAACCTAATCCATCTATAGCACCTTTAGCCGCTGCATCAACAACATTTGCTGAATCATCTTTTACCATTTCAACTTGTTCATTTGCTTTTGCTTGTTTTAATTCAGGTATTATAATCTTAGCCATAATAAGTCCTGCAGGAGCTGCCATAAAGCTTGCAGATACTAAATATTCTATTGGAATACCAAGTAATGAATATCCAACTAATACTGATCCAGATACAGATGCAACTCCTCCAACCATTACAGTGAAAAGCTCTGACTCAGTTAATTTTTCAACATAAGGTCTTATTAAAAGCGGTGCTTCTGTTTGACTTAAGAATATATTACCAGAAGCTGATAAACTTTCTAACTTTGATGTTCCTAAAAGTTTGGATAGTGCCCCACCTATTATTTTTATTACAAATTGCATTACACCTAAATAATACAGAACTGCTACTATTGCTGATGTAAAAATAATTACTCCCAATACATTAACTGCAAATATACTTCCATCATTATTTAGTGAACCAAATAAAAATTTTATCCCTTCATTTGCATAGTTTATTACAGATTGTACTCCTAATGCTATTTTGCTTAATACAAATTTACCTACGCTCCATTTTAATGCAGCAACAGCAAATCCGAATTGAATTAAAAATCCAATTATAATTGTTCTCCAGTTTATTTTCTTCTTATTATTTGATAATAAGAAAGCTACTAGAAAAATAAAAACAATTCCTACTATACTGTTTAAAATTGCCATATTTTCTCCTTTTCTTTTGTATAAATTTATTTAACTTTAGTACTTTTAAATACCAAGTTTAATATGCTTATTTTACTTTTTTCCCAAAGGGCATTAATGATAGTTTGGCTAACTTTAAACTTTGAACTGCAAATGGTATACCTACTATTGTTATACATAAAATCAATGCACTTATAAGATTAGCTATGCATAATTCAAATCCACCAAAGATTATCCAAAATATATTTAAAATAAGGCTTGTACTACTATCGCTTACAGTTATAACTTCTTTTCCAAATGGTGAGAATTGTAGCTTTGCCATTTTGAAACATTGTTTTCCCACAGGTATTCCAACTATAGTTATGCACCATAATATTCCTGTAAATATCCATCCTATAGCTCCAAAGAATCCGCCAAATATTATCCACACTATATTTCCTAAACAGCTCATATCTTTACCTCCTATTTTAAATATAAAACATTACAAACATTCTTATTATATAAAAATTTTTCATAATATCAATACTCAAAATAATACAATTTAAATTTTCCTATATTATAATACAATTAAAATTTGTCATTATATCAATAACCTATTTAATAAATATCTATATTAAGTTATTAATTTTATCAATAAAAAATACCCTCTAAAGCTATCTAATAATTAGATCTATCTCAGAGGGTATTATTTAAACTATATTGTTAATAAAAGTCCTGCTATAGTTGCGCTTAGAAGGTTAGCTAAAGTTCCCGCTATAATAGCTTTCCATCCTAATCTCGCTATATCACCTTTTCTACTCGGTGCCATACCACCAATTCCACCAATAAGGATTGCTATAGATGAAATATTAGCAAAGCCACATAGTGAGAATGTTGCTATTGCTGAAGCTTTAGCAGATAATGTTTCCATTAGTGGTGAAAGACTTGTAAATGCTACGAATTCATTTAATATAATCTTTTGACCTATTAACGAACCTACTGCAATTGATTCTTTCATCGGCACACCAATTATTGTTGCTACTGGTGCAAAAATATATCCTAAAATAGATTGTAAGCTTAGGTTAGCTATTCCGAAGAATCCTCCACCCCATCCTATTACACCATTAATAAGTGCTATTAAAGCTACAAATGCTAAAAGTATTGCCGCTATATTTAAAACTAAACCTAATCCATCTATAGCCCCTTTAGCTGCTGCATCAACAACATTTGCAGAATCGTCTTTTACCATTTCTATTTGATCATTTACTTTTGCTTGTTTTAATTCAGGTATTATAATCTTTGCCATAATCAATCCTGCTGGTGCTGACATAAAGCTTGCAGATACTAAGTATTCTATTGGAATACCTAATAAAGAGTATCCAACTAAAATTGAACCTGAAACTGAAGCTAATCCACCAACCATTACTGTGAATAGTTCTGATTCAGTAAGTTTTTCAACATAAGGCTTAATTAAAAGTGGTGCTTCTGTTTGACCTAAGAATATATTAGCTGAAGCTGATATAGTTTCTAACTTAGAAGTACCTAAAAGTTTAGATAAGGCTCCACCTATTATTTTTATAACAAATTGCATAATACCTAAGTAGTATAATACTGAAACTACTGCTGATATGAATATTATTACCCCTAATACATTAACTGCAAATATACTTCCATCATTAGTTAATGAACCAAATAAGAATTTTATTCCTTCATTTGCATAGTTTATTACAGACTGTACTCCTAATGCTATTTTGCTTAATATAAATTTACCTACGCTCCATTTTAATGCAGCAAGCGCAAATCCAAATTGAATTAAAAATCCAATTATAATAGTTCTCCAATTTATCTTTTTCTTGTTGTTTGAAAGCAAAAAAGCTACTAGGAATATAAATGCTATCCCTAGAATACTGTTTAAAATTGCCATAAAAACACTCCATCCTTTGTAAAATATTATTTCTTAGTTTAGTTTTATCAAAAATGCATTTAATATTCTTATTAGATAATTAATCATATATTATAATTTCATATATTAATTTATAATATTGTCTTTCATTTTTTATATCATTATTGACTTATCACAACCACTTACTATATAATTAATACATATTTTTATAAATAATTATTGCACTGATAAGGAGTAGTACTATATTTTTGTAATCTATAGAGAGCTGTTGTTTGGTGGAAAACAGTGATACAATTATAGGAACTTGCCTTTGAGCTTACTTGTTAAAAGCAAGTACGGATTCCCCGTTACGGATTTGAGTGAAAACTTTAAACTGTTATAAGTTAAAGTTTTAATAAGAGTGGTACCGCGAAACAATGCCTTTCGTCTCTTAATTGAGATGAGGGCTTTTTTTAATTTATAATTGACTAAACGAGGAGGTTTTAAATATGAGTAACTACGGAACTGCCATAGATAAAAAATGGCAAAAAAAGTGGGAAGAAACTGAACTTTATAAATTTAATCCTGATGCCGAAGGTGAAAAGCTTTATGTTTTAGAGATGTTCTCTTATCCATCAGGAAGCCAATTACATGCTGGTCACTGGTTTAACTATGGACCTGTTGATTCTTGGGCAAGATTAAAAAAGATGCAAGGCTACAACGTATTCCAACCAATGGGATTTGATGCTTTCGGATTACCAGCTGAAAACTTTGCAATTAAAACAGGTATCCACCCTTGGGATTCTACAGAAAAGAATATCAAGACAATGGAAGAACAATTAAGAGCTATGGGGGCTATGTTTAACTGGGAAAATGAAGTTATAACTTGTACTCCTGAATATTATAAATGGACTCAATGGGTGTTCTTACAATTATTAAAGAACGGATTAGCTTACAGAAAGAAAGCTCCTGTAAACTGGTGTCCATCTTGTAATACAGTTTTAGCTAATGAGCAAGTAGTTGATGGTGCTTGTGAAAGATGTTCAACAGAAGTTACTAAAAAAGACTTAACTCAATGGTTCTTCAAAATAACTGAGTATGCTGATGAACTGTTAGAAAAACTAGATACTTTAGATTGGCCTGAAAAGACAGTTGCTATGCAAAAGCACTGGATAGGAAAATCTACTGGTGCTGAAGTTACTTTCAAGGTTAAGGATTCAGATCTTAGCTTTGATGTATTCACAACTAGAGTTGATACTTTAAATGGTGTTACTTATGTTGTTTTAGCTCCTGAAAATGAATTAGTAGATAAATTAACTACTGCTGAAAATAAAGCTGCAGTTGAAGAATATAAAGAGGCTGCTAAGAAGCAATCTGATATAGAAAGACAATCTCTATCAAGAGAAAAAACTGGTGTATTTACTGGTTCATATGCTATAAATCCTATAAACGGTAAAGAAGTTCCAATCTGGGTTGGTGACTACGTACTTGCAACTTACGGTACTGGTGCTGTTATGGCTGTTCCTGCTCATGATGAAAGAGATTTTGCTTTTGCTACTAAATTTAACTTACCAATAGAAAGAGTTATAGTGAGCAAAAAAGGTGAAGAAATCGAACTTCCATACTGTGAATATGGAAAACTAGTTAACTCTGGAGAATTTGATGGATTAACTACTGAAGAAGCTAAGGAGGCTATAGTTGCAAAACTTTCTGAGAACAACTTAGGTTCTGCTAAAGTTAATTACAGATTAAGAGACTGGTTAGTTTCAAGACAAAGATACTGGGGTGCTCCAATTCCAATAATATACTGTGATGATTGTGGTGCTGTTCCAGTTCCAGAAAAAGATCTTCCAGTTGAATTACCTTACAACGTTGAGTTTGCTCCAGATGGTAAATCACCACTTGCTAAGTGTGAAGAGTTCGTAAATACTACTTGTCCTTGCTGTGGTAAACCAGCTAAGAGAGAAGTTGATACATTAGATACATTCGTATGTTCATCTTGGTATCAAATGAGATATGTTGATAATAAAAACACTGAAAAGGCATTTGATAAGGAATTAGTAGATAAGATGCTTCCAGTTGACAAATATGTTGGTGGACCAGAGCATGCTTGTATGCACTTATTATATGCAAGATTTATTACTAAAGCTTTAAGAGATATGGGTTACTTAAGCTTCGATGAACCATTTAAGAGCTTAACTCACCAAGGACTTATCCTAGGACCAGACGGATTAAAGATGTCAAAATCTAAAGGAAATACAATATCTCCAGATGATTATATTAAAGAATACGGTGCTGACGTATTTAGAATGTACCTAATGTTTGGTTTTGCTTACACAGAAGGTGGAGCTTGGAGTGATGATGGTATTAAGTCAGTAGCTAGATTCGTTGATAGAATAGAAAGATACCTTGATATGTGTAGAGAAGCTATTCAAAGTGGTGAAAATAATAAAACTACAATGGATAAAGCTGAAAAAGAACTAAACTTCTGGTTAAACAATGCTATTAAGGGTGTTACTGAAGATGCTGATAAGATGCAATTTAACACTGCTATAGCAAGAATGATGGAATTCATAAATGCTTTATCTAAATATATTAAAGAAGAAGTTAAGAATTTAGAATTCTTAAATACAGTTTGTGAAAGCTTTATAAAAATCTTAGCTCCATTTGCTCCTCACTTTGCTGAAGAACAATGGAATCTATTAACTGGTTCTTATTCAGTATTTAACGAAGCTTGGCCTTCATATGATGCTAAAGCTCTTGTTAAAGATGAAATAGAAATAGCTATCCAAGTTAATGGTAAGATTAAGGCTAGAATCAACGTTGCTTCTGATTTAGATGAAGAAGGAATTAAAGCTGCTGCTTTAGCTGATGAAGCTATAGTTCAAGCTACTGAAGGCAAGACAATAGTTAAAGTTATAGTTATTAAAGGTAGACTTGTTAATATTGTTGTAAAGTAATTTTATAATTAACTAAATTAATTAGGCTATTGCAATTTAGTCAGTCTATAAACTAGAAAAAGGTGGATTTTTTAATCCACCTTTTTTTCATAAACTTAAGTTATAAAGCTAATTAATATTGCCAATTTAAAATCATAAATCCAACATTAAATAGATGTAATAAATTTATTAATATATAAAAACTCACTAATCCTATACTCGCAATTAATGATCTCTTAATTTCTTTTTCATTTGAATATCTACTTCTAAAGTACCAATAATAAAGAATTACTGCTATAACTACAATTTTAAAAAAGTATGGCAATAATCCATCTATTACTGGTGCTAAAAAAACATTAGCTTCTATAAACATTGTAGGTTCAAGTTTCAAAAGAAGTTTAGTAAAAAATAAATCAGATAAGTTTAATAAGTATAATATAATCAAATTTATTTTTAATTTATGATATTTATTTTCTTTTAAATAATTACTTTTAAAAAACATAATTCTCTCACTTTCATATATAAATTTGATTACTATGTTCATTGATTAAGGTACTATATATGTACTTATCTTTTAGATATTTGTAAAAGTTTTTATCGAAAATATGTTATCTATATTTTAAATTAAGAAATAAAAATTAATTGACTATATTAAAGTATTATGTAATTATATTTTAATTTTATCTTTAACTATTATATTTTCTCAAGAAATTTAGTACTACAAATTATTGTATTTTACTAACTTTTTCATATATTCAACTTATTTTATGACAACTATATAAAAAAAGATGTAGCTTTCGCTACATCTTATCAAGAACTATTTTAAATTTTTGTAAAACTGCACTAACAATCTCTTTATCTAAAGGCTTATAATAATCTAATAATTCTGATTGTTCTAATGCATCATAAGCTTCTCTAGCCATTTCCATCCAATTTTCCGGTATATAAACCCATACTATTTCTTCATAGCTACAGCTTAATAAAAAATGCTCCATTCCAAAAAATGAATACTCCTCTATCTTATGTAAAGTATTAAAAGCTTCATAATCTTTAACAATCTGACTAGTTATTTTATATTCATAAATATCGGCATAGAAAAAATCAAATTCTTCTGATTCTGCTTCAAAAGCATCTTTATTAATAATAGTAATCTTAGGATTATATTTGAAATTGCAATTATATAAATCAATTACATCTTTGCTTATTTCATAAACTATAACTTCATCTACTTCTTCTTTCTTTGCCATTTCTTGAGCAACATATCCAAGACCTAGTCCTACTATACCAACTTTTCCTTTTGCTCTTTCTATGGCAAAATATGAACCTTCTATTTCTAAAGGTGTTAGTCTCATCCAAACATGATCGTAATCATGAACTAGTTCTGCTATCTTTAACCTTATTCTATCTTTTCTTTCATACAAGTACCCTTGAACGATTCCTTGTAATCCATCTATCCTCTTTATCTCAAAATCACCAATTTTACGAGGTCTTATCTTCCTATTATATTCCTTTATTTTACTTAAGACATAGTCTCTATCAAAAGGCTTCAATCTTAACAATCCCTTTCTATTTTTCGTACTTTAATTTTATCCCAATACCATTATACACTTTATATTATGCTAAACATAGTAAATATTATATTTACAATTTATAGAAATTTCAAGGTTTTTCTCATATGTTATTATTTTACAATATATACCTAAAAAACCTCTTGCCATTTCCGACTATTATGGTATACTATAAATATAATTTGAATATAAATAATATGAGGTGAATAAATATGAATAAATTTATAATAAGCGAAGAAGCATACAACGAATTTAAGGCATTTTTACAAGATAATGAAATAGAAAAATTCAGCATAAGAATTAACTTAGCAGGGTTTGGATGTAGTGGTCCAGCATTTAACATAACTGTTGACGATGCTAATGAAAATGACGTAGTTGAAACTATGAATGATATTACTTTCATAGCTGAATCAAAATTAATCGATGAATTTGGTGGATTTAAATTATTATCTTCAGAAGAAAATGGCGGAAGAGGTTTATCTTTAAAACCAGTTATCGAAGTTGAAGGTGGATGTGGATCTTGTGGAGGCGGTTGCCACCACTAAAAATAATAAGAGCTATTGATATATCAATAGCTCTATTTTTATAATTTAAACATATAATTTTTATATTTACTATTTATTTCTTCTATACCTTTTAATATATCTATCCAATATCCTTTATTAATCATCTTTTCGGCTTTTTCTTCACCTTCTAAATTACTTAACTTCTCTTCCATAAAACTATTGATATATGTGTTCAACTCATAAGATATCTCTTTCATAACCGAAATATCCATAGCTAATTTATCATCTAACTTAATTGAATTCATATCATTTGACATATAATTAATCAACAAGTTATATATTAGTCCTTCTATATTAGCAAATACCTCATTTTGGTCAGTTCCCGTTAAATCTACCTTATTATCCTTTTTAAACCATGAAGTTTCTATATTCTTTAAGTATTTTTCCCATAAGTTTAATTCTGCAATATTTATTAAATTATAATTTTTATACAATGTTAATATTTCTTCACTTGTAATACTCTGTGATGAAATACATCCCTCAAGAGTTAATAGGATAGATTCATTTCTTGTTCTTATCTCCTCTATACTCTTATTTATTTCATTTCCAATTTCTTTTTTATATTCTATTCCAGCTATACTTTGGTAAACGTTTACTAATAAGCTTATTAATAAAATTAAAGTAATAGTTAATATACAACTACTTTTTTTATCTAATTTATTATTCATAAATCTCCCCCCGACATGGTAATTATATCATAATTGTTAACTTCGAGAAAGAGTTAAATAAATTACAACTTAATTTAGCATTGTAAATAAAGGAAAGTGAGAGGCAATTTGGTTGAAGGTGGGCTGTGCAAAGGGGAAAATCAGTTAAAGCTGAAAGGAAAATATCACTGACGTAACAGAGAAACCATTGCCAACAGCAATAGAGAAAATATATATATTGCTACTTTCACTGCAATGACACTAGCATTTTCTCTTTAACATAGTTACCTTTCCATATACGATAGTAGTATTTCCCCTTCGACACAGTCGACTTTTCACCTGTAAATTTCACTCATATTTTATTTAGTTGTATTTACATACATGTATTTCATCTACTGTGCTTCTTAGCATATCAAGTCCGGTGCTCCCACCTGTACCTTCTACAGTATCTTTACTTATTCTCTTTATCTGTCCATAGGATTTAGTTAGAGATAATTCTTCTTTACCTGTTAATACCCAAATTGTATTTTTATTTATTGGTCTTATTTCTAATTCTTTTTCTCCCACACCATCAGTAAAGTAAATTAATATTACATTTCTCATATTATTAGATTTAATGTACTTAAATACTGGAGAAAACTTTGTAGACCCATTATTACTTTTTCTCTTTTTAATATCTTTAATAGAATTAATTTTATATATTCTTCTTATCTCATCATCACATTCTATAACAGTAATTATATTACCTCTTGATTTTGAAATTTCTAAAATTTCTATCATAATCTTATTTATTTCTTCATCAGTCATTGAAGCACTTATATCTATAGCCACTAATATTTCCGGTATATTATTAGGTAGCTCTCCCTTAAGGTCAAGTCTATCTGGCTGTCTTCTATTTCTTCTAGTTATACTCTTTTTTGCTCCTGCTCTAAGAGATGGAATCATTTTTTTTAATAACTTCTGCCACGATATTTCAGCTTTTTCTTCGTAGCCTAGTATAATTTGTCCTATTTCATCTGGGGCTTTTCCATTATAAGAGTTTATAGCTACAGTTTTTGCTAAGTTTCTGCTAATTTCCTGGGAAATTGAAGATTGCCACCATAAATCATGAGCATTCTTTATATTTATATCGCTCTTATCTTTTGTATCTATCTTTAAAGGTTCCTTTTTATCATTTATGGCCTTATGAAGCTTTTCAGCATAATATTCACAACTCATATTTTCTTGTAATTCTAAATTATATTTCATATTTATATTATGAAGCCTAGTATACTCCATAGGTATATTTTTTATAAATTGATTTATTGATATATCTAATGCAATATTTACTGCTAATTTATCATATCTTTGCCTTAAATCTCTTTCACGCTCATAATGATTAAACATAATATGATATATTTCATGCTTTATTAAAGCCTTCATTTCATTTTTAGTATAAGATAAAAAACTTTTTGGATTAAAACTCATTCTAAATCCATCAGTTACAGGTATTGTTACAATTGGCCATTCTATAGCAAAATCAACATTTCTTTTAGTCTGAATCATAAAAGAACCGAAAAAAGTATCTTCATTTTCCATCATTTCAATAACTAATGCTTCTATTAAACTCAAAAATTTCTTATCAAAATCTGATTTAGTATTTAGCTCTATATAATCCTTAATAAGCTCATCTTTAAATACATCAAAGTTCATAATACTACCTCTATTCGTAGATATCAAAGAAAGCTTCTATAAAGGTATCTTGACTTAAAATTTCCTTATATAATCCACCATTATAATCCTCTTTTATATCTTTCATAACGCCTAATCTTAAGTCTTTAGGATAGCACATTAAAACCTCTCCTAATATCTTAATCTTATCTCTATTTTCTTCTTCGTTTAATAATTGTACTAATCTCTTTGCTAACATATATAATCTTGAATGATTTTCTTTTTGAATCATTTCCTTAATTTCATATGGTATAAAATCATAATCTAGAAGATTTTCAGCTTTTATAAGGGGACTATTAAAGTTTCTAGCAAATCCAATAAAGTCTGTAGCTATTCCTCCACCTACATTACCTTTTACAGCATTGAAAATAATAGCTTCACTATATTTATCTTTATTATTTTTATACATTTTAAATGCTTTAGATACTCTCTCCCAGCTTCTAGGCGTTGGTTTTATATTCTCATTTGCATAAGGCATATGAAGGTAGTTTGGAAATTGTGATATAAATTCTATGACCTCTTCTTCAATATCAGCTTCATCAGTCATTGCCCATTTAATCCATTCTTTACTGTCTGAATCAACTTCAACCCATACGAATCTATCTTCTTGGGCAGCATCCATATCAATAACTTGATAATCACTATTTTCAAAATTATCATACTTATTTGATGGATTCATTGCTGCAATTATCTTTACTGATGAATCAAGCTTGTATCCGTTTATTTCTCTATTCAAAATCAAATTCATTAATTCTTGTTGAACAGCATGTTCACATCTGTTTAATTCATCTATAAATAGCACTACACCATCATACTTGTTATCATTCAATAAAGAAGATACTTCTGTTAACTTGTAATGTGTAGCATACTCAGTTCTTCCGTTATTTACAAATGGAAGCCCCCCTATTTCACCTTCCTTTAAAAGGTTAGCATCTATATTTACTATAGCTAAATTATTGTTCTTAGCTATTTGTCTTACCATTGAAGTTTTTCCTATACCACTTTCCCCTATTATTAGTGGAACATCATTAGTCATTGTTACTAATTCAATAGTATTCATTGCTTCTGTAAAATTCATTTTTATCTGCTCCTTATTTACTTACTAAAGCCCTAATTTATAATCTATTAATGTCATCTTCGCATTTTTACTTCCATAATTCTTAACGAAGTCTATCTTATCCATCTCTAATACTTCTAATTCTAAGAAGTCTCTCATATATTTATAATCAATATCATCTTTACATATCTTTTCTTGTATAATCTCTAATATAGTATCTATATCTATTGAATCATAAACATACTTTACTATGTTTATGTTATCTCCGATAAATATCTTTAAATCATCAAAATCATAGTTCATAATATAATTTATTGATTCTTCATCAATTTTTATAGCACATCTTCTAGCTTCTAATGTAGGATTATCTATAAATCTTATAGCTCCCCAGTAAGTTTCTATAGCTCTTATTTGAACTTCTTCACTTGGATTCTTTATGTACTTTATTGCATCAAAATCTTTTTCTACTGCTAAAAGCTTAATCTCCTCTGGTGGATTTTCTATAAACTGAATAGCCCATCCTTTAGATTTAACAGCTTCTCTCATAATATTGTTAGTTAAGTTTTTTACGTATTTTATAGAGTTCCATAAAAGTTGTACTGCTAATATTGCTAACTCCTCTGGTAAATCCTCTATATATTCTATACATAATGGATTATTTAAAATAGCTTCTCTCTTAACAACATTTGATGGATTATTTATAAATTTTATAACCATCCCGTTTCTCTTTACAGCTTCAATTTGTTCATCCTCTGTAGGATTCTCAATATTTCTTATATATAGTGGATCATTATATAACTTCTTAATATTTACACTCATAACTTCACCTTCAAAATCTTATTATATAAAGTATTATATATTATCTAATAATTATTATCAATTATAATTAAGTGTTTACTTAACTAAAATTCTCCTAAATAACCAAATCAATAAAAAAATAAAGTGTGAGCTATTGCTCACACCTTATTTTGCTTCTTTAAAGCAGAATCTTTGCCATGGTTTAATGTAATCTAAGATAAATACTTCTTCTTCTCTTATATGTCCAACTACATTAGTCTTACCGCTGTTAACCATATCTCTTAAAGCTATTTGAAGCTCTCCTGCATAATGGCCATATTCACTACTTTCTATTATTACATCTCCTCTTCTTATTATCTCTGGAGCATTAAATAATGCAAAATAGTGTCCTTTATACTTAACACGACTTTGTGTTGATCTTAAGAAATTATCAGAGTAATCCCCTCTATGGAAATGCATTTCTTCAAAAAGTATTTTTCTTTCTATTTCTGGTGTATTTTCATTTAATACAATATCAAATGTAACCATATCTTTTCTCATTGATCCTATAGCTTCTAATTCTTCATCTGTAGGATAACAATTTGAAATTATAATATCATTTATGTTATCTAAAGCAATTAAATGCTTAGCTTGAACATCAACTGGTAGGTTACGATGCATTTCTAAAGTTGGTAGTCCATCAGTTACTGGCCATGGACCAAATGTATTTTCATTTTGGCTTGTTATAAATGCAGCTGTTTTTAATCCAAGTTTATTGAACTTTTCTGTACATCTCATAAAGTGGTCAAAATTTAGTCCACTATAGTTATGAGGATAGAAGTTATGACAAGCTATTAATTTTTCTTTATTTGGCATATAATCCATTATTGTATCAATATAGTGAGTATAGTTACTCATATTTATTTCTATCTTTAAACCTTCTGGGTTAAATGTCATAGATGCTTCTTGGAATCCACCAAAACCTTCATCTAATCTTACTCCATCTGCTCCTATTTCTTTAAAGAAACTTAGGTTATCATAGCTGATTCCTAGCTTATCAAATACAGCTGGACTTACATCAACTATTATTTCAAAACCTTTACTTTTAGCATATTCATTTGTCTTTTTGAACTTTTTAACTATTTCTTCTCTGCTTTCATCTACAGATAGAAGACAAGAAAATATTCTAGAAAAACCATTTTCAGCAGCTTTATCTATATATCTTAAAATTTCCTCTTCTGTTGATTTTTCTTGATAAATAGAAATTCCTAATTTCCCCATAATCACATCTCCCAAATTAATCTTCTTATTATTTATGATTTCCAATTTAAATAAATTTATTTTATTGTTTTTATAACATATATACATTGTATTATACATGTATATACAACTTAATTTCAATATAATATTTTTGTAAAATATTTTTTATTATTGTGCGCTAATTCATTTATTTATTCTTATTCTTTAAATCAACTATATTCCTCATTTAACATTTTATAAAGTTATTAATATATTTATAAAAATATAATTTCCCCTCGTAAAGAATAAAAAATACTCATAGTAATTAATATCTACTTTCAAATTAGATATATATTTACTATAAGTATATTTTTTAATAAAATAACCTTTAATTATTCTAGTTATATATTTTAATAACTAAACCTTCTCTATCAGATTATTTAATACTCTCTAATGCTTTTCTAATATTGTTATCATTCTTATTTAATACATTTATGCTTTCTTCCTTATCTAGTTTTGATAATATCATAAAGATAGAAAGACGTACATCATTTCCTGATAATCTCATGTATTCTTCTGCTACTTCTCTTGTAACATCTGTACATTTCATTATTATTCCTTTAGCTCTTTCTACAAGCTTTTCATTCGTTGGTCTAACATCTATCATAAGATTTCCATAAACCTTACCAAGCTTAATCATAACCCCTGAAGAAATCATATTAAGTATCATCTTTTGAGCTGTTCCTGATTTCATTCTAGTTGATCCTGTTACTACTTCAGCTCCTACTACAGCTTCTATTGGGAATTCTGCTACTTTTGAAACTTCTGAATCGTGCACACAAGAAATTGACCCTGTACCTGCCCCTATTTCTTTTGCATATTCAAGTCCACCAATAACATAAGGTGTTCTTCCTGATGCTGCTAATCCTATAACCATATCTTTTTCAGTTAAGTTTATTGCTTTTAAATCTTCGACAGCTAATTCCTTAGAATCTTCAGCTCCTTCTTTAGCTTTAAACATGGCATCTCTTCCACCAGCCATTATACCTTGAACTAATTCAAATTCTACTCCGTAAGTTGGAGGACACTCAGATGCATCTAAAACGCCTAATCTTCCTGAAGTTCCAGCTCCAATATATATAAGTCTTCCACCTGACTTTATTCTTTTATAAGTTTCATCAACTGCATTTGCTATATTAGGTAAAACTTTTTCTACAGCTAAAGCAACCTTTTTATCTTCATTGTTAATTACAGTAACCATATCTAAAGTTGATAAATTATCTATATTTTTAGTATTTTCATTTACTTGCTCTGTATCTAATCTTTGTAAATTGATTTCCATGATGTACCTCCATGTATTCTTTATAAATTTATAATATAACATTTTGAATATTATTTCAATATTTTATTTATTTTTAGGAAATTAAATTTCTAAATTTCATTTTATCCTTTTTATAATTTTAAGAAAAAAGTCCAAAGATTATATATAATCTTTGGTACTTTATCTATTTATATTTTGTTTTTTACAAATATAATTCAAATATTAATTAAACATTTTTAACATCATTTTCTTTTATAAAGATTTGAGTTAATATAAATCCACCTACATAAGCTATTAATAATCCTATGAAGAAATTAAGCATAGAATCTGGTTGCATTAGTGGAATAGCTACTATTCCAGATGGCCCCCACGCATTTGCCATTACATGCGTAAACATGGCATATGCACCACCAAAACCTGCTCCTAAGCCTGCAGTTATAAATGGTTTTCCTAATGGTAAAGTAACTCCATATATTAATGGTTCACCTATTCCTAATATACCTGCTGGTAATGCACCTGTAATAACTTGAGTTAAGCTTTGATTTTTAACTTTCTTAGCTTTTATATATATAGCAATTGCTGCACCAACTTGTCCAGCTCCTGCCATAGCTAAAACTGGGAATAATGAAACTCCACCTAAAGCTTCTAATTGTAATGCATATATTGGAATTAATCCGTGATGTAATCCTAATAATACCATTGGTAAGAATAATGCTGCTAAAACATATCCTGAGATTACACTAACTATTGGATTAGTTGAGTTTATTAATAATCCTAAACCTGCAACTAACCAATCTGATACAAACCCTGATAATGGCATGATTATCATGACAAATATTACAGTTGAAATTATTAACGTTAACATTGGTGTTAATATTATATCTAATACATCTGGTACTATCTTTCTTATTTTCTTTTCAATAATAGATAATATAAATACTCCGATAATTACCCCGATAACTCCACCCTTACCTGTAGTTAATATAGATTTAAGGGCTACTTCTTCATTATATAAACCAAATATTCTAGAAATATCATTTATACCTGTCATTAATGACATAGCACCAAGCATTCCCCCGAAAGCTGGTGTTGCCCCAAACTTCTTAGCTGCATTAATACCAGTGAAAATTGCAAAATAACTTAAGAATCCTCCACCCATTAATGAAAGGAATGATCTTATTGTATTCCATACGTTACTATCTACAGCTAAACTTCCAGTGCTTTGTAAGTTTGTAATTAATCCAGAGAATCCATTAAATATACCAGCTGCTATAATTGCAGGTATTAATGGAACAAAAATTTCACCTATAGTCTTTAAAGCCTTTTTAAGTGCATTTTGCTTTTGTCCTGACTTTATCTTTTCTTTATTAGCTTCCCATTCTCCAACATTTTGAGTAATTTCTTTTACCCCTAAATCTTCTTTCATTATTGTACATAATTTAGCTGATTTACCAGGTCCAACAACAACTTGTACACCATCGCCTTCAACTACACCAAGTACACCTTCTAGTTTTTTAAGTTCGTTGATATTAACTTTTTCCATACTCTTAATATCTAATCTTAATCTTGTCATACAATTTTCAACGCTTAGTATATTTTCCTTACCACCAAGCTTTTCAATAATTTTTACAACTAATTCTTTATTTGTCACGCTCAATACCTCCTATAATTTATATATGTATTGTAACATTGTTTCATTTTCTTGTAAACATTTTCTGTAATTTTCTTTTATTTTTTTTCATTCTTTTTTAATTTTTATTTTTATTTCACCTAAATTATAGAAAAAAAGTAGATAGACCAAAAATAGTCTATCTACTTTTTAAGCTGCTATTTAATTCTATTAATTATATCTCTTGTTTTCTTTATATCTCTCTTAGTTCTTTCAAAATCATTTTTAGCTACTCCAAGATATAATATATCAACTATAGTTAATGCATCAATTCTAGAAGTTATAGCTCCAACTCTTAAATCTTTCTCATCATTTGGCAAATATACACTATAATCAGCTATCTTTGATAATGAATTTTTATTATATCTTGTAATAGCTATAGTTTTTGCTCCATTTTCTTTTGCTATCTTTAATGGAGTATTTACCTCTTTGGTTTCACCACTATAGCTTATTCCTATGGCAACATCCTCATTAGTAATATGAACAGATGATGATATTTGAGTATGAGGATCCATTTGGTATAATGAGTTCTTATTTATTCTAAGTAACTTTTGTTGCAAGTCCATTGCAACTATTCCCGAAGCGCCTATTCCAAATAAATATATTCTTTTTGCATTAACCATTGCTTCTACTATATTATTAATAGTATCAACATTTAAAAGCCCTATAGTTTCATCTATACTAGATGTATTAGATACCTTAACTTTCCTTATTATGTCATTAATTGAATCATTTTCACTTATTATAACACTAGTGTCATTTTCTCTTTCATCTCTATCTTTAGCTAAATCAACCTTTAATGCAGTAAAACCCTTATATCCTAAAGTTTTCGAAAATCTTACCACTGCTGCTGGTGATATATCCGCTTTGTCTGATAGTTCTTGTGCAGATAAGTTCACAACCTCTTCCTTATTTTTAAGAATATAATTAGCTAACTTTTTTTCAGTATTAGTAAAGCTATTAAATCCCTCTTTTATCTTAAATATACAGCTCATAATCTCACCTTTCATTAGTTGTCTTTATACTTTTCAATATCCTTCTTTATCATTGCTAAAAGATTTGAGAGTTCATAAACTTCTCCCTCTTCAATAAGTCTATTTAAAGCTACCTGATATCTACTTGCTTCAGCTACTTTCCCAGATGACATTAAAATTAAAATATTATTCATAATGTTAGAAATAATATCTGATTTAACCTCAAATAACTTTTGAGCATCTTTTATTTCATCCTTTATTTCCAGCATCTGTTCATCAAGGTCAAAAGCTGCATCTGCTGCTCTTTTTAATTTTACCTTAATCTCATCTGGAATGTGTTGTTTATATTTATAATTTAGAGAATGTTCAGTCGTAGCCCAAAAGTTCATAGCTAAAGTTCTTATCTGAAATTCAGCTAATATTTCTTTAGGTCCATCAGCCATATTAACTAAATACTTTATTATTACATGATAACTTCTATATCCACTTGCTTTTACATTTCTTACATAATCTTTTTCATAAAGTATTTGCATATCTTTTCTAGCTCTTAAAAGCTCTACAACCTTATCAATATCATCAACAAACTGGCACATTATTCTTATTCCAGCTATATCTTCCATCTCTTGAGCAACTCTATCTAAAGGTATTCCAAACTTATTAGCTTTTTCTAATAAACTAGATACTTCTTTTACTCTTCCTGTAACAAATTCAATAGGTGAATATTCATTTCTTTTTCTATATTCTTTTCTTAAACTTTTTAACTTTACTTTTAACTCTTCAACTGCCTGCTCATAAGGCAATAAAAAAGTTTTCCAACTTTGTATAGCCATTCGTAAACCACCCTTAATTTTACTCACTGTTCCATTATACCAAAATAATATGTTTATGTAATTATACTATCTTTTGTTACACATTCATAAAAATTTATTTTAAAGCAATCTTACTGGATCGAAATTTATAAAATCACAAGACGTATTCACATATTCTACTCCATCTACTGTATCATTTTTAATTTTTAAATTTGCTGGCCCATGAAGGTGTCCATATATAACCTTCTCCACTCCATACTCTTTAAAAACTTTAGTAAATTCTGTTTCATCATAATTTTCGTTTGTTGGTGGATAATGAACCATAACTATAAACTTAGAATATCCAGCATTCTTTGCCATATCTAATGATAATCTTAATCTTATAAGTTCTCTATCATATATTTTCCTATCATGCTGAGTAAATTTATCACTATCTGGTGAAGTCCATCCTCTAGTTCCACATACTGCATAATCCTCATAAGTATAAAAGTTATTTTGTATAAACTTAGTATTTTCGTACATCTTATTTAGTTTACTAATACTTTGCCACCAATAATCATGATTCCCTTTGGAAATAATCTTCTTTCCTGGTAAACTATCTATCCAATCTAAATCATACTTACTATCTTCAGCTCTCATGGACCAAGAAATATCTCCTGCTATAAGAACAGTATCTTCTTCGTTAATTTTACTTTCCCAATTCTTCTTTATCTTTTCATCATGATTTAACCATCTTTCACCAAAGATGTCCATAGGCTTATCAACATTAAAAGCCAAATGCAAATCTGATATCGCATATAAAGCCATTAAATTTTCTCCTTTAATAAAATCTTTCTTTCATAATTTATATTATATTCTAATTACTTTGTCTGTAAAATTTTTATACTACATTTATAATTATTAACTAACATCAAATAATTAATAGATAATAATTAATAATTATTTTAGAAATTTCTACTCAATTTATAAAATATATTTAAAAAATACTTAATGATATTATCTTTAATTATTAATTTAAAAGAGTTGCCAAACTAGCAACTCTTTTTACAGCATTATTATTCTACTACTATTTTATTGTAGTTTTTCTTTCCTCTTTTAATTAAAGCTTCACCATCTTTTAAGTCAGCTTCTGTTAACACTGTTGCAATATCAGTAACCTTTTCTCCATTTAAAGATAATCCACCTTGTTGAATAAGTCTTCTACCTTCTGCTTTTGATGGTACTATCTTAGTTTGAGCCATTATATCTAATATTGAAGTTCCTAGAAGTTCTTTTGATATTGTAACAGTTGGAACGTTACTCATATCAGCTCCACCTGCAAATAATGCTCTTGCTGCAGCTTGAGCTTTTGTAGCTTCTTCTTCTCCATGAACAAGCTTAGTAACTTCAAATGCTAATACTTCTTTAGCTTTATTTATTTCTGAACCTTCTAAGGCTCCTAATCTTCTTACTTCATCCATTGGTACAAATGTTAATAACGCTAAACATTTTTCAACGTCTGCATCATCAACGTTTCTCCAGTATTGGTAGAAATCAAATGGTGATGTCTTGTTTGGATCTAACCATAAAGCTCCACCTACTGTTTTACCCATTTTTTGTCCTTGGCTATTAGTTAAAAGAGTACATGTCATAGCCATTGCTTGCTTTTGACTCTTTCTTCTTATAAGGTCAGCTCCAGCTAACATATTTGACCATTGGTCATCTCCACCAAGTTGCATTTTACATCCATACTTTTCACTTAATACGTAGAAGTCATATCCTTGCATTAACATATAGTTAAATTCTAAGAATGAAAGACCTTTTTCTAATCTTTGCTTAAAGCACTCAGCTGTTAACATTCTATTTACAGAGAAATGCATTCCAACTTCTCTTAAGAAATCAACATAATTTAAGTTAAGTAACCAATCAGCGTTGTTTACTAATATAGCTTTATCATCAGAGAAGTCTATAAACTTTTCCATTTGCTTCTTGATGCATGAAACATTATGAGCTATTTGTTCTTTAGTAAGCATTGATCTCATATCTGTCTTTCCTGATGGATCTCCAACCATAGCTGTTCCTCCACCGATTAAAGCTATTGGTCTATGTCCAGCTCTTTGCATATGAGCCATAAACATCATAGCTATGAAGTGACCTACATGTAAACTATCTGCAGTTGGGTCAAAACCTATATAAAAAGTAACTTTTTCCTTTTCTAATAATTCTCTAGTCTCATCTTCATGAGTAAATTGTTTTATATATCCACGATCTAGTAATTCGTCTAAAACATTAGCCATTACAGTAACCTCCTACGTTTTTCTCTATATACAGTATATCTATAAAAACTTTCTTTATCAAGAAACTTTTCAAAAAACACCATTCATCATTACACTACAATTATATAATTTCAAGTTAGCTTCACTCACTATTACATAAGCAATGTATCATTAATATAATCCCTACTAAAAGAGGAGTTGCACCCGCAACTCCTCTTTGTTTGTATATATCAAGTTAGTTTTTCCGTATTTATGCTACATATTCCTTTATGCAATCTGGTACTTCTTCTGTACTATCTACATTTACATTAATATAAACGTTAATTCCAAATTTCTCAGTTATACCTGCAATCTTTTTAAATAACTCAGTAGATTCTTTCATAGTGCATTTAACTATATTTGATAAGCCATCGATATAGATATTTTCTATATCGTAATTAGATGATATTATTCCACAAAGCATCCCATAAAAACTATCACAATCACAAACTCTAAACTCATTAGTTTCTACAAATCTTATTCCAGTGTGTAATTGAAACATCGGTCTGCAGTCATCATCGATATAAACTGAATCTCCTTTTGATTCTAAATATTGATTATTAGCTAATTCTATTAATCTTTTAGTCTTTCCTGAACCTCTTCTTGCACAAAAAACTTGAATCATTGGAATCACTCCTTCTATTAAATTATTATAGATGTTTATACATCTAATTATTGACCTATTAAAATTTTTTATTAAGTTTATTTATTAACTTTTCCTTAACACTATTGTTCGCAAATAATCTTTTATTATTCATCTTTATAGTATGGCAAAATCACTTTGAAACAATTTTCAACAACTGAATTTATTAGTTTCACTGATCCTCTTCCTTTAAATGCGTTTTTCATTCTTTTAATACCGAAGCCATCATTGGTAAAGGTATTATCTTTATCTAAAGATATTAGTTTTTCATATATCCACATATTCCTACTGTTATATTTTATATTCTTTCCTTTATTATTTTTAATAATCATTTGACCTGGGCTTAAAATAATAACTGATTTTTTAGTTACTATTACTTCTATCATCTTATTGAAAATAGAATACTCCCTATATAGTACTGCATTTTTTACTGCTTCCATAACAGCATCTATAGGATAACCCACTTTTAATATATTTCTTAATTCTTTCTCTGTTTCGTGGATTATGTTTAAAAGATTCCCACCTATAGTGATAACGTTATCTTTAGAATCGTTACTCTTGTCTACTATTTTCACCATGTTTTGTGGGATGCATATATTGTTTATATCTGAAAATACTAATAATCCCCCTAGAGTACATCTATAAACTTTATTACTTGTATCTAAATATATAATACCTGCACTTTCTAAGAGATATTTTTCATTCTCTTTATTTATATATATTCCTTTACTTTGAAAATATTTACTTACTAACTCCATATTTAAAAAATCTATTGTACTTTTCATTATAGGACATGTTTCAACTATCAAAAGTAGATTTTCTTCAAATGCTGCTACTAATTCCTCTTTTCTCATAGTATCAGTTGTTGACCCTCTACGTATATTAAAGGCACCTGTCTCTCTAATCTGATAAGGTTTTTGTCCTCCATCATAAATGACTATTATTCCAACTTTCTTATCTTTCACATCTACTATCTCTACCATTATTGGTATAGGTGGTTCACATCTACTAGATACTATTTGTTGTATCTTCTCTTCATTTAAAGAATTTAAATCTTTAACACCAACAATCTCTCTACTTTTATCTTCTACACCAACTATGATATATCCTCTTCCCCCTCGAGAATTTGCTATTGCACATACATCTTTAGCAAGCTCTTTCTTACAAGACTCATAATCTAAATATAGTTCTCTCTTAAAATCTACTTTTATTCCTTCACCTTTTGCAATTATAGATAATAATTTTTTTTCTTCCATACTTAAGCCCCAAAATATTGGTATACTATATAATATTCATTTAATTGTAAAAATGCCCTACTTTCAATTAATATTTAATAAAGAATAATTAATAATTTATGAATAAAATTAGCAGTATTGCTTTTAACACACAAAAAAAGAAACTGCCTAAACAGTTTCTTCAATAATTCTTAACTTTTAACTCTTAAATAAATCAAAGGCTATTTCTTGTAACTCCTGTACCTTTGATAGTTACTTTTGTATTAACTTCTATATCAGTATACTTTAACGGATTAGCTATCTCACTCTTCGGATAGTAAACCTCTACCATTCTTTTTATATCAAATAAATCTAAGTCCTTATCCTTATATTTATTAAAAATAAACTTTGCATATTCATTTACAAAAGCTTCTTCATTTTTAGTTATATAATTTAACACATCACTATCTACTACAAATTGTTCCTGTGCTTCTGCAACAGATACATCAATACCTATATCCTTAACTAATATAAATTTACCTCCTTCATATTTAAGACTATCTTTCACATTACTATCTAAAATTTGAAGTGTAATAAATCCATCATCACTTTGTGGATTAGGTATTTCTAAGTTTCCTTGCTTAATATTACGAGTTAAAAGATTATATGCAACAACATCTTCTGCTGGCATATTTTCCACTAACCTATTATTTTTAAATACTGCTCCTTCACCAATCTCTACTTTTTCATCTATAGCATCTTTCTTTAATTTCATAGCAGATAACATTAATGTATTGCTTCCCATTAGAGTATTGCTTAAATAATAGTTTATATTAGATTTAATAAATTTAGCATCATTATTATCTGTTTTAACTAATTCATTTAAAAATAACCCTAAATACTCCTCATCACTAGATGTTATTTTTAAAAGTTCTTGCACATCCCCATAATATACAAATGCGCTACTCTTCATTTGAAATTCGTTATTGTCATTTATTAAATCTAAAAACTTCTTTATACCTTTTTGCGCTGCTCTCTCAGTAAATATATAAGCCTTAGTTTGACTATAATTTAGCTTATATCCTGATATCATATTTATGTTACTTAAAGCTTCAACTACTGTTTTTCCTTCACCCTTATAAATAATTCTTTTACCTTTGTCTGAACTGTCATTAGTACTTCTATAAGGTTTTATACAATCTAAATAAATTATAGTTCTTCCTAATTCGTCGACATCAAATATAATACTTGTGCTAAAGGTTACTCTATTAATATCTCTATAGTTAAAACACCCAGTTAATAAAAGAGGCAAAACAATTATAATTAAAAGACTTACTGCACTAAATTTTCTAATCAACTTTTTCCCTCCTAAGTATAACCTTCTTTGATATCCTATCTAATCTACCTCTAAAAAGTACATCTTTAAAACTATACTGCTCTGTACTTCCCATTGGGAATAAAAATGGATATCCAACTGAATCTAATTCACATATTTGAATTATAAATATCAATGAACCTGCAAAAAATCCTGGCAATCCAAAAGCTGCACTAGCTAAGGATATTACTATTGACCAAAAAGATAACGCTCCATGTATCTTAGGGATTAAGAAATAACTTAAAGTACTAAGAGCTATTACAATTATAGTTATCCTTGAAGCTATTCCTGCTCCTACAGCCGCATCTCCTAAAATAAGTGCAGATACTATACTCATTGCACTACCTATTGGGTGTGGTAGCCTTAAACCTGCTTCCTTTATAAATTGGAATGCAAACATCATTACTAATACTTCTATAAATGTTGGTATAGGAACCCCTGCTCTAGATACAGCTAATCTAAAAATAAATAACGTTGGTATCATTGAAAAATGATATGTGATTATTGCCACATATAATCCTGGTAAAAATGCAGCTATAAAAAACGCTATCCATCTTAACACACGATTAAAATTTGTATAATACCTGTTTAAATAGTAATCATCAGGCATTTGAAAATTTTCTAAAAAGAAATATGGTACTGTAATAACAAACGGTGTTCCATCAACTATTATACCAATCCTTCCTTCTACTAGCTTTGCCGCTATTTCATCAGGCTTTTCAGTATAACCTACAGTATCAAAGAAAGATTTTTGCTTCTTTAAATTAGCTTCTATATAGTTTGTATCTAAAATGAATCTTAAATCTAAATTTTTTATTTTTTCTTTTATTGAGTTAACTAATTCATCTGGTGCTATTCCTTTAATATATGTTATCGCAACAGCTGTGTTAGATTCTTCTCCTAATACTACAGCTTCAAATTTAAGATTAGGATTTTTAAGTTTTCTCCTTATTAGTGCTACATTATCTACAATAAGCTCATTAAATCCTTCTTTTGGCCCTTTCAATACTGACTCTGTTTCCGGTATACCAATACCTCTTCTAGGAAAATTCTTAGCTTCGCAATATATTATTTCTTCAAAGTTTTCATATATTAAAATTGCGTCTCCTTGTAGTACATGCGATATTGCATCATCTACATCCTTTGCCAAGCCAGCCATATTCATATCAAGGACCTTATCTAAAAGGTCTTGAGGTGTAGTTATTTTACTATCTTTTAACTTTCCAAAACCTCTTAATGGAAGTATTGTATATTCCATTAGCCAAGTTCCATTACATAAGTCATCAATAAAAATTAAAGTTGCATCACCTAATATAGTTTTAATATCTCTATATTTTACATCAAAACAACCTTCAAAATTGTCTTTAATTTTCTTTAGTTTATCCATCTTCATCACCTAAAGATATTATTCCTCCAGCTAGGTTTAATATTCATTTTTTAGCTAATAATAAATAGAGTAAACTTTATATATTGAAAAAGAGAGGTTAAATATGAGTAAATTATCAGCAAAACACTTTGTACTTTTTATATTTGGAGTGACCTTCATATCCTTTAAGACATATTCTTCATTATTTATAGCTGAAGGGGGAAGGGATACATGGATTTATACAATAATAGCATACATAGTCTTTTTAGCTTTTGCTATGTACTTAATTTATATTATGGACTCAAGAAAGACTTATGATTTAACTCAAATTTTCACCTTAGGACTTTCAAAAACACTAGGTAACATACTATTATTTATATTTTCTATAGGACTTTTTTTAGCTGCACTTGAATCTGCAACAGTAGAAGCAAATGCTATAAAAACAAACTTCTTTATAGAAACCCCAGTTTGGTATATATTATTTTTTTTCCTATTACCATCATTTTTTATAATAGGAAAGAAATTTACTACACTACTAATCTTTGTTATATTAACTTCTGGTTCCTTAATACTTAACTTTATAAACCTTTCACTAGTAACAGAAAAATATAAACATATGAAATATATTCTACCTGTGTTTGGTAATGGAATTGGAATAGAACTTATAAATACCTCATTATTGATAATTGGCTCTCTTTCTGCTTTTGTAATTGCATTGCCATTTTTAAAATATTTAAATAAAAATAATAAATTAAAAAAACATAGTTTAATAGCCTTAGCTATTGTTGGATTTATATGTGTATATTCTATTATTGGAACTCTTGCTACCTTTGGTCCATTAAGAGCTAGCAATATCTTTTACCCTGAATATGTTCAAAGTCAACTTGTACAAATTGGTGGATTTTTAGAATTCGGAGAATTTTTCTTTGTATTTCAAACTGTAATCGGAATGTTTGTTAAATACATAATTGCTACATGTGGTATCTACCTAATTTACGAAAAGCAAATAAAAAGCAGAAAAGCTTTTATAACTATATATTCAATAGCTATATTTATATTTGCTTGCTTTTTATCCCGAAATAATTACACATTATTTAATGTATTAAAATATTATCAATACATTAACCTTGTAACCTTTGTATTAGTACCACTTATAGCATTTTTATCTTTCCAAATAAATGTGCATAAAATAGCTAAAAAATAATTAAAAATACCATATGTATTTTAATTGCATTTATACCATATTATGCTATAATGATAGTGTAATCAAAAATTTGGAAATTCTCTTATAATAAGATAACGTAGTCTTTACCCTTTAAATTCATTTGGGGTGTATAGGTAATTATGTAATTATGGAGATTAACCCAAAGAATTTCTAGGAGGTATTTTAAAATGGAAGATAAGAAGATTATCTGTAAAGATTGTGGAAAGGAATTTGTTTTCACAGTTGGAGAACAAGAATTCTACAAAGAAAAGGGATTTGAAAATGATCCAGTTAGATGTCCTGAATGTAGAAAAGCTAGAAAAGCTCAAAGACCTAACAGAGAAAGAAGATAATTGCATAAAATAAGCCCTAACCTTAATTGGTTAGGGTTTTTTTATCTATTCTTTACTTGCAGCAACTTCAGCATCTTTTTGTTGATTATATGTTGGAACAATTTCATGAAGCTTCTCTCTAAGCATCACTTTATTTCCACTTTCAGCAATCTTCATTATTTCATCAATCTTCAATTTAAGAATATCTAAATCAAAAGTTGAAGGTTTCCCTATAAATATCTTTTTATGCTTTGTTTCTGTAAGACCTTCTTCACTCATTAACAATTCTTCATAAAGTTTTTCACCTGGTCTTAATCCTGTAACCTTTATTTCTATATCTTTACCTGGTTCATAACCTGATAACTTAATTAAATTAACAGCAAGGTCATAAATCTTAACAGGTTTACCCATATCTAATATAAATATTTCTCCACCCTTCGCATAAGCTCCTGCTTGAAGAACTAATTGTGCTGCTTCAGGTATTAACATAAAATAACGTATTATATCAGGATGAGTAAGAGTTACAGGGCCACCCTCTGATATTTGCTTTTGAAATAATGGAATAACTGATCCATTGCTTCCTAAAACATTACCAAATCTAACAGCAACAAAGTCTGTTTTGCTTCTTGCATTTAAAGCTTGAACTATCATTTCACAGAATCTCTTAGTTGCTCCCATTACATTAGTTGGATTAACCGCCTTATCAGTGGATATTAATACAAACTTATCACATCCATATTTATCTGCACATTCTCCAACATTTAAAGTTCCTTTAACATTGTTCTTTATAGCTTCACTAGGGTTAAATTCCATTAGAGGTACATGCTTATGAGCAGCTGCATGGAATACAACGTTTGGTCTATATTCGGCAAATATTTCTTCTAACTTCTTCTTATCTCTTACAGATGCAATAAGTACATCCTTATCAAGTTCTGGCATATTTCTGCTTAATTCATTTTGTAAATCATAAACAGAATTTTCGTATATATCAAGTATAACAAGCTTTTTAGGCTTGAAAGTTGCTATCTGTCTGCAAAGTTCGGATCCTATTGATCCACCTCCACCAGTAACTAATATAACTTTATCTTTAATATATTCATTTATTCCTTCTTTATCTAAGACAATTTCATCTCTTCCTAATAAATCCTTAAGATCAATATCTCTAACATGTCTTAAATCTATTTGCTCATCAATAGTTTCATAAAAGCTTGGAACTATCTTAACTTTAGCTTTACTTTCCTTACATATATCTAATATCTCACTTTTTGTTTTGGCATCTAAAGATGGCATAGCAAAAAATATAGTTTTTACTCTATTATCCTTAACAGCTTCTACTATTATATTTTTATTACCAATTACCTTTACGCCTTTTATATACTTACCTTTTTTATTAGGATTATCATCAATTAATCCAATAATTTTATACTTTTTATCAGTTGCTCTTCTAAGCTCTTCAATAAGTAAACTTCCACAAGCTCCTGCTCCATAAATAAGAACTCTTTCTCCATTACCTAAATATATGTTTCCATATAAAGATATTCTTCTAATAAATCTATAAGAAAGTCTTATTCCTAATACAAACGCTGTTATAAAGAAGCAAGATAATATTGTAACTACTCTTGGGATTCTAAATGGCATAAACTCTAAAACTGTAAAGTTTATTAATCCTGCAATAAAACACCCTGCAATTCCAAGAATAACTTCATCTATACCTGCTATTCTCCAAATACTTCTATACATCTTAAACAACGCTAGTATTCCGATATAAGAAATCAATATTAATGGTAAATACGTAACATATATATCATTATAAAGTTCATTATAAATTGATCCTAATCTTATATAAAAGCTTATCATATAAGCTGCATTAATTAGAATAATATCCAGTATTACTAACATTAAAATCTTAAACTTATTTTCATGTTCCATAATTATTATCCTTTCACAATAAACATTTTTACTTGGATTTTATTAACATACAAATTATATCAACTTTAATCTTCTAAAGCAAATTTCTACTATTAAATTATTCTTAATTTTTAATAATATAATAGAATTCTCTATTAATAGTATGTACTTATCTAATAAAAGAATTTCTTTAATTTAATAAGTTTATATAAAAACTCAAATTACCACCATTTCATTGACATAAAATTGTGGTAAATCTATAATTATACTTATGTAAAGTATTTCGTAAAATATTGAAATGAGGTGTTTCCATTGGAAAATAATATACAACAAAAAAAGATAATATTTAGTGGAATAAAGCCATCTGGTGATTTAACTTTAGGTAATTACCTTGGGGCTATAAAAAACTGGGTTAAATTACAAGATGAATATGATTGCTACTATTGTGTTGTAGATTTACATGCAATAACAGTTAAGCAAAATCCAGCTGATTTAAGAAAAAGAACTCTTGAAGTTTTAGCAATATATATTGCTTCAGGTATAGACCCTGAAAAGAATACTCTATTTATACAATCACATGTACCAGCCCACTCAGAGGCTTCATGGCTTTTAACATGTAATAGCTATATGGGTGAATTAAGTAGAATGACTCAATATAAAGATAAATCTCAAAAGATGGGTGAATCAATTGGTTCTGGCTTATTTAATTACCCAGTATTAATGGCAGCGGATATATTACTATATAATTCTAATTTAGTTCCTGTTGGAAAAGATCAAATGCAACACTTAGAGCTTGCTAGAGATTTAGCAACTAGATTTAATAATACTTATAGCCCAACATTCACTATTCCTGAGGGATATGTTCCAAAAGAAGGGGCTAAAATTATGGACCTACAAGATCCAACTAAGAAAATGTCTAAATCAGAAGAAAATCCAAATTGCTACATATTAATTATGGATTCTCCTGAAGTTATTAGAAAAAAAATATCTAGAGCTGTTACTGATAGCATAGGTGTTATCAACTACACTGATGATCAACCAGGAGTTAAAAACTTAATTAATATTATTTGTGCAATAAAAAATATAACTCCTGACGAAGTCGTAGAAAGTTATAAAGGAAAAGGCTATGCTGACTTAAAAAATGATGTTGCGGATATAATTATAGATGAACTATCTCCTGTCCAAGAAAGAGTTAAAACATTATTATCAGATAAAAAGTATTTAGAAGATATATATAAAAACGGCGCACAAAAAGCTAGCTACGCAGCTAATAAAACACTTAGAAAAATGCAAAAGAAAATTGGATTAATTCCACGCTAATAAATTTAAATTGAGTAATACAGATTTTTTCTGTATTACTCAAAAATATATCTTAAGAGGTTTAATTATGTATATTTTTGAAAATTTAGTACAATTGGTCTTAATTGCACTTTTAATTTTATATCCCATACTGCCTAGCTACGGTAAATTTAATGCTGATATGCTAATAGTTTTGTTAGCCCTTATACAAATCTTAAACTTGTTACTTAATAAAAGTATTCGTAAATCATTTTTTAATTATCTAATTAATTTAAAAAATAATATAATATTTATTTCATTGATGTTATTTAACTTAAGTATGTATATTTCAGTAATACCAGCTACTAATAAAGCTACAACTATAGGTAACAGCATAAGATTCTCTATGTATTTATTTATCTTTTTAGTTTTACTATTTAATTTAAGAGATAAAAAAAGATTTTATTTATTTTTAAATACATTTGTTTTTTCCAATTTAATAGTAGGGCTTTATGCTATTTACCAAAGTATATTTAAGTCATCTATTATTGATGAAGCCCACAGAATAACATCTACCTTAGAAAATTCTAATAATCTTGGTGCATATACTATATTATCAATTTTCATTGTATTTGCTCTTATTTGTAAAAGTAAAAAAATATCTATAAAATTTATGTATGCTTTAGTTTTCATAGCACAACTATTTAGTTTAATAACTTGTCAATCAAGAAACGCTTTATTAGCATTATTTGTGGGATCATTTTTATTTGCAATACTTTATAAAAAGCAATATCTTATTATTACTTTAGTTCTTCCAATTATACTACTTATAATTCCAGCTGCTAGAGTTAGATTTTTTGAAATCTTTGATTTTTCACAAAATATATCAAGATTAAAAGTATGGAAGATAAGTTTATTAATGATTAAAGATAACTTTTTATCTGGTGTAGGATATGAAAACTTTCAATATTTATATAAAACATATGTTAGTAAAAATATGCATCTTCGAGTATGGGATGGATATCAAGCATATCATCCACATAATATTTTATTAAAAGTACAAACAGAATTAGGAATTATAGGGACAATAACCTTTTTGCTATTTATTATTTGTGTTGTAGTTACATGTTATAAATCCTTAAAGCAAAATTATCATACAAATAATAAAATTCTTATAATAGGATTTATTTCTTCCTTTTTTGCATTTCAATGGATGAATATTATAGATAATTTTTATACTCCACCTAAGCTACTTATTACTATGTTTATAGTTTTAGCTTTTCTTAATTACTCTAATTCAAAACCGAAATCAATTTTCAAATAAAAAAGGGGCTGTATCAAAAAAAATTTGATATTTGCCGATAAAGAAAAGGAAGTTCGAATTTGAACTTCCTTTTTTGCGCATAGTAATAATATGAAAAACTTCACAAAAAATGTGATTCCTATGCAACAAATAGGATTTGCATT